>NZ_JAQDKY010000022.1:0-65589 GCF_027662325.1 Blautia faecis
AACAAAGAACTTGACATATTATTATATGTGTCTTCGATACCTCATTTAGATGGTTGGTAATTCGCAGCTTTATTGTTTTTATCTAATCCATCATTGCCAAGAAAGTATCGGAAAACCAATCACTCCCCCTCTTCCTCGTTAAAAGTTCCTAAATAGAATCAGTCCCAGCCGACACACAGCATTTGGGCAATGTGTATTACTCCAGCGAGCCATTTCAGGCGCGTTCTTAGCGCAGATGAAATCCAGCGCTTACGGAGACTTATGCGTGAGGGCTCTCCCGAACGCATTAGTCGCAGTTAGCGATTAGTTCATCGGAGCGTTGCGCCGGCGAGTGAGTAATACACATTGTCCAAATGCGTCCCTCCTGAAAACTTTTCACCCTCCCAACACACTAAATAGCAAAACGGTGTTTCAATACCTATGCATTGAAACACCGTATTTTCTATAGTGATTTATGAATTATGAGAGAACCTCGTTCTTCAGCTCATCTCCATTGATATAAGCCTGCGCATTCTCCATAGTTGTCTCTGCAATATTGGTGAGCGCTTCTTCTGTAAAGAATCCCTGATGGGAGGTCATGGTTACGTTCGGGAAGGAGAGAAGCCTCTGGATCAAGGAAGTCTGCATGATGCTCTCAGACAGATCTTCGAATACGTAATCAGATTCCTCCTCATAAACATCCAGACCAACTGCGAAGAACTTGTGGTCACGGATACCGGAAATCAGATCCTCCGTCTTGATAAGACCGCCACGGGAAGTGTTTACAAGGATAACTCCGTCCTTCATCTGGGCAATTGTCTTTTCGTTGATAATATGTTTGGTTTCGTCAGTAAGCGGGCAGTGCAGGCTGATCAGATCACTGGTAGCCAGCAACTCATCAAGAGAAACGTATTCCAGGAAGTCAAGATTCTTGTTTGGGAAAAGATCATATGCAATGACCCGCATTCCAAATCCCTTGCAGATTCTTGCCATAGCCTGACCAATCTTACCAGTACCGATAATACCGGCTGTTTTCTTGTAAAGGTTCACGCCCATAAGACCGCTTAAAGTAAAGTTGTTCTCACGGCATTTGATGTAAGCCTTGTGAGTGTGACGGTTAGCTGTAAGCGCCAGCGCCATTGCGTGCTCTGCAACAGCCTCGGGAGAGTAACCTGGTACACGCAGAACTTTCATGCCATATTTGTGGGCTGTCTTAAGATCCACGTTATTGTAACCAGCGCAGCGCATAAGGATCAGTTTTACACCCTGCTGATGTAATTCTTCAATAACAGGAGCGCCAAGGTCTGCATTTACAAAAGCACAGATGGCTTCATAACCTTTTGCAAGAGAAGCGGTCTCCTCATGGATATTTGCTTCAATAAATTTAATCTTAATATCTGGAAATTCAGGTAAAAGTTTTTCAAAAAACTGCTCGTCATAATTTTTGGTTCCGTAAAATAAAATTTTCATTATTTCTGGCTCCTTTCTTGTGGCAGCCGCTCTTTTGTCTGGGCTGTTCACCTTCGCTTTGTTTGTTTTAGTGTTCCTCAACTTACAGTGGGATTATACGTTATTTTTTTGAAGAAAAAAAGAGGAAAACGGAAAGTTTTTTAACTTCGTCAAAATCGTTAAAAGAATATCAATATAGAAATGAGATTAAAACGAATTTTAAAATTGCATAGAAATTAATACATGGTAAAATGTGCAATATGTATATTTTAGAAGAAAATACAAGCATATAATCTGGCAAAATATGACAGTTGCACTAAACTAACATTGACTATTATTTAACATAAAATAATAAGAATGCACATCTAAAAAGGCAAAAAAACAGGAACCTAAATGGAAAAATGGTTATTGCTCACTCCGTTCACAGTAACGAAAAATGTTCTCATTTAAGTTCCTGCGGTTCAGATTATTCTCCTAACCGATACAGATCCTCATAAAATTCCGGATAAGAAATCTTCACACAATCTCCACCCTTAATAGAGAGCGGTCCATCACAGAGCAGTCCTGCAACAGCGAAAGACATAGCCACTCTGTGGTCCAGATAAGAATCAATCTCTGCGCCGTGAAGCGGCTTGCCTCCATGTATGATCATTCCGTCCTCTGTAGGTGTAATGTCCGCACCCATGCGGGAAAGGTTCTCTGCCATAACCAGAATTCGGTCTGATTCTTTTACTTTAAGTTCTTTTGCATCCTTGATCACAGTAGTTCCCTCGGCGAAAGCAGCCATAACTGCAATCATCGGAATCTCGTCAATAAGAGTCGGAATGATTTCCCCGCCCACTGTTGTACCGTGAAGAGAACTGGTGCGAACAAGAAGATCAGCGGTAGGCTCTCCTTCCATATTTACATTTAAGAGCGTAATGTCAGCTCCCATATCCTTGCACACACGGAGCAGTCCGTCTCTTGTGGGATTGATTCCCACATTCTTCAGAAGAATCTCACTGCCTGGCACCAGAAGTCCGGCTGCGATGAAATAAGCAGCAGAAGAAATATCTCCAGGTACTGTAATTTCTCTGGCAAAAAGAGATGGTTCCGGAGCAATGGAAGCGGTAGTTCCCTCAGAAGTTACCCGAGCTCCAAAATAGTTTAACATGATTTCTGTATGGTTCCTGGAAAGAACCGGTTCGGTGACGCTGGTAATTCCGTCAGAATACATTCCTGCCAGAAGTACACAGGATTTTACCTGAGCAGAAGCAACTGGGGAATCATAGTGAATGGCCTTCAGAGGATGACCTATGATCCGAAGAGGAACACAGTTATTTCCCTTTATGCTTGCAATATCAGCGCCCATGGAAAGGAGAGGCGTCATGATCCGTTTCATGGGACGGCTCTGGATAGAGTCATCGCCGGTAAGCTCCGATACAAAATTCTGTCCTGCAAGAATACCGGAAATCAGGCGGGTAGTTGTGCCACTGTTTCCAACATCCAGAATATCAACAGGGGCAGATAATCCGTGGAGTCCTTTTCCATGAACCAGGATTTCTCCGTTGTTATTCTCAATATCAATACCCATTTTGCGGAAACAGGAGATGGTGGAAAGGCAGTCAGCTCCTTCCAGAAAATGGGTGATCTTTGTGGTTCCTTTGGCAAGGGAACCGAACATGACGGCACGGTGGGAGATGGATTTGTCGCCTGGAACTGTAAGTTCTCCGTGGAGATTTGTAAGTTTTTTTATTTCCATAATAATCGTTCCTTAAATATAAAGTTTCATACAGCAAAAACAGGTATCGACTATATTGCTTATAAAGAATTAGACGAGTCAATATGGCGTTTACTTCATATTTGCTGTATTGATACAGAGTTTGTCTGAAAAAATAATTGTAATGTATCCAATAAACAACTGTCGGTGCGCAGGTTATCGCTCATAAACAATATAATTGCGCTTTTTCAAAAGTGCAATGGCCCGTTCCATAGCGTCTTCTTCATAAAATTCGATTTTCAGAACGCCCTGCTCGAATTCGCGGTTGTGGATGATGCCGATGTTTTTAATGCTGATCTTGTCCATGGCAAGGATGGTGGCAATGGTAGCGATTCCGCCGGCCTCATCTGCAATATCCAGATAAAGCACATAAGCCTTGCGGATAGGACCATTATCCACAACATCAATGGAATCACGGTAATCCCTGGAGCTTGCAAACATCTGATAAATAGCATCTGCCTCCTTCCCATCTGTAGCACAGTTGTCTACAGAACAGCGGATCTGGATCAGCATGCGGATGTAGTCGTCCAGAACATTGGAAATGTTCTCATGGTTTTCCATGCAGATCTGCTGCCACATAACGGGAGAGGAGGAGGCAATCCTTGTAATATCGCGGAAACCGCCTGCAGCGATGGTCTTCATATATTCGGCATCGTTGTCTAGGGTTTTTACCAGATTTACAAGGGCGGAAGCAATAATATGGGGCAGATGGCTTACACCTGCTGTAATAAAATCATGTTCTTCAGCTGTAAGCACCATAGGGATAGCACCAAGAGAACTGATCAGCTCTGTAAAATCTGAAATATATTCCAGTCCCACTTCCCCGCCCGGAGTAAGAATATAGTATGCATTTTCCAGAATGCGCTCGTTGGAATGGTCAAAACCGGTTTTCTCAGAACCGGCCATAGGGTGACCGCCGATAAAGCAGTCTGTCATTCCAAGCTCATCCACTTTCTGATGGATGATTCCCTTTACACTTCCCACATCTGTGATAATGCAGCCTGGCTGGCGGATCTCTTTCAGATATGTAAGGCACTCCAGGTTGATCTCTACCGGAGCACATAAAAATACATAATCACAGGATCCAAAGCGTGGATCCTTCATTTCCTTACAGACACCATCTATAATGCCGGTGCTGATGGCGGAGGCAAGTGCTTCCTTACTGCGGTTATAGGCCAGAATGTGGTAATCCGGATGGTACTTCCGGATGGCCTTGGCGATAGAGCCGCCAATCAGACCGAGACCGATAAAACCGATTGTTTTCATAATATAATGTCGTTTCCTTTCCTTCGTTAAAGTGAAAAATTATCTTATGATATTGTACGAGATTCCTCGCAAATTGTCAATTCCTACAGAAATGACAAAATAATCTAAACTTTTTTGAAAAAAGACCGTCAAAATCCCAGAAAATACTTGAAATTCTTCTGAATATTTAGTAAAATATGAACATATTAGACAAACAGGGAGGTATTACATATGGACGTTTTTAGAACTGACCGAATCAGAAATGTAGTGCTGTTAGGACACGGCGGTGCTGGAAAGACAACTCTGGCAGAAGCAATGGCATATCTTGCCGGCTTGACCAACCGTTTAGGCCGTGTAGAAGATGGCAATACAGTCAGTGATTATGATAAAGAAGAAATCAAACGACATTTCTCTATCACTACATCTCTGATTCCGGTCCCGTGGCAGAAGAACAAGGTAAACATTCTGGACACTCCCGGATATTTTGACTTCGTAGGAGAAGTTGAGGAAGCTGTCAGCGCTGCAGACGCAGCAATCATCGTAGTATCAGGTAAGGCAGGGGTACAGGTTGGTACCCAGAAGGCATGGAATCTCTGCGAGAAGTATAAACTTCCGCGAATGATTTTCGTTACCGATATGGACGTGGACGATGTAAGTTACCGTAAGGTAGTAGATCAGCTTACCGAGCTTTATGGCAAGAAGATTGCCCCGCTGCATTTCCCGATCCGTGAGGATGGCAAGTTCGTGGGATATGTTAACGTTGTGAAGCAGGCCGGAAGAAAATATATCGACAAGGGACAGAAGGAAGAGTGCGAGATTCCTTCTTATCTGGATGAGTATCTTGAGAAGTATCATGATATCCTGATGGAATCTGTAGCAGAGACCAGCGAGGAATTCATGGATCGTTATTTTGAGGGAGACGAGTTCTCCGTTACAGAAGTTTCCGCAGCACTTGCCGCCAATGTACAGGATGCAAGCATTGTTCCGGTATGCATGGGATCCCCGATCAATCTTCGCGGCGTATCCAACCTTCTGGACGACATCTGCGGATATTTCCCAAGCCCGGACAAACGTTCTTGCAACGGTATTTCCCAGAAGACCAACGAGATTTTTGAAGCAAATTACGATTTCGCCAAAGCAAAATCAGCATATGTATGGAAATCCATCGTGGATCCATTCCTTGGCAAGTATTCCCTGATCAAGGTTTGCTCCGGTGTTATCAAATCTGATGATACCCTTCTCAATGTTGAGAAAGGCACAGAAGAGCGTCTTAACAAATTATATGTTCTTCAGGGTTCCAAGCCTATCGAAGTTCCAGAGCTCCATGCAGGTGATATCGGTGCAATTGCCAAATTAGTCAGTGTTCAGACTGGTGACAGCCTTGCCACCAAGGCGAATCCGGTTCTTTATCCGAAAGCAATTCTTTCCACACCTTATACCTATAAGAGATTTAAGGCTGTGAACAAGGGCGATGAGGATAAGATTTCCCAGGCTCTTGCCAAGATCATGAGCGAAGACAGGACTGTTCGTGTTGAGAACGATGGTGCTAACCGTCAGAGTCTGATCTATGGTATGGGCGATCAGCATCTTGATGTTATTGTCAGCATGCTGAAAGAGCGTTATAAAGTTGATGTAGAGCTTTCCAAACCGAAGGTTCCATTCCGTGAGACCATCCGCAAGAATTCTGACGTAGAAGGCAAACATAAGAAACAGTCCGGCGGACATGGACAGTATGGACATGTTAAGATGCGTTTTGAGCCGTCTGGCGATATGGAGACTCCATACGTATTTGAGCAGGTTGTTGTTGGTGGTGCAGTTCCGAAGAACTACTTCCCGGCAGTCGAGAAGGGCCTTCAGGAATGTGTTCAGAAAGGACCTCTTGCAGCATATCCGGTAGTTGGTGTAAAGGCTACTCTTTATGATGGATCTTATCATCCGGTAGATTCCTCAGAGATGGCGTTTAAGATGGCTACCATCCTTGCATTCAAGAAAGGCTTCATGGATGCTTCTCCGGTACTGTTAGAGCCAATCGTTTCCATGAAGGTTACAGTTCCGGATAAATATACAGGTGACGTTATGGGCGATCTGAATAAGCGCCGCGGCCGTGTTCTTGGAATGAATCCGGATCATAACGGAAATACCATTATTGAAGCTGACGTTCCTCTTCTTGAGATTTATGGATATTCCACAGATCTTCGTTCCATGACTGGTGGAAGTGGTGACTTCTCCTACGAGTTTGCCCGCTATGAGCAGGCTCCTGGTGATATCCAGCAGAAAGAGATCGAAGCAAGGGCAAGTAAGGTTGACGCTGCTGATGAATAAGTAGTATAATGAGACGGAGAATTTCTTGAAGAAGTTCTCCGTCTTTTATGATGGAAGTTCATATGAGGAAAGAAGGAGGAATATTATGAACAGAAAAGGAATCAAAAAGATTATGCTGTTTTTACTTGCTTTTATGCTTGTATTTCCGGTTTATTCATTTGGAAAAGCAGAGGCGGTTCAGGCAGCAGCATTAAAAGCACCGAAGCTTTCCAAGGTGGTACGTGTAAACAAAAGTGTTAAAATTACCTGGAAAAAGAGTAAAGGCGCTTCCGGCTACTATGTTATGCGTAAGACAGAAAATAGTTCCTGGAAAAAAATCAAAACTGTGAAAGGCGGTTCCAAAACATCTTACACAGATAAAAAAGTGAAGAGTGGAACTACATACTACTACACAGTAAAAGCCTACAAAGGAAAGAAAGTAAGTTCCTATAACAAAAAAGGACTGAAAATTGTTTATGAGGTGCCAACCACAACGAAACCGGATACTGCCGGCGGAAATACCACGGCAACAGGTTCCACTGTTGCAAATACAGCTTCCGAATATACCATTGAAACGGATATGGTACTTTCTGGTTCCGGTTCCGGTTACCATGCGAAGCTGGTTGCCTGCACGGCGACCTCTGCAGTAAGCTTTGGTATCCAGTATGACAAGCATGCAAGAGCTCCCTATACAGGTAAGGCATGGTTCATGATCGAGAATGTAGCCCACAATGGTGCAGGCGGTCAGAATTATATCTGGGTTCAGAAAGCGGCCAGAGATAAGACTTACCATGTAATGCTGACTGTGAAAAAAGACGGAACCTGCAGCTGCTACATCAACGGCAAACTTGCCAAAACAGTTAAAAACAGCAGTCTTGCAAACACAACTGTCTATCTTCGCGTAGAGGGTTCTGCAAGATTAAACGGAGATTCTGTAAATGCCACATTCAGCAATATTGAATTGAAGGCTGACGGCAAATATTATGCAGATAAGATCTGGGGTACACATGATTTCACAACCAATAAGGGAATCAAGGCAGATGCTTCCGGATATGCAGCTTCCAAGAGAGTGACGATCAAAGGAAAAGTAAAAGGACTGGCAAGTGGTCAGGACTGGGATAGTGCATACGAGCAGGTATCCGGAATTATTCAGTTTGTGAACTGATAGAATGAGATATAGTAGAATGACAAATTATTCTAAACGGACATGCTGCTGCAAATGACATCACTATATATGAAATAAAAACAGCATTCAGACAGAATTATGAAGAAGTATATTCTGTCTGGATGCTGTTTTATTTATAAAATAATAATCTTAATATAGCATTTACAGGATCTTAGTTGTCCATTTACTGCAGTCCCACACCTGTGAAACCACATCCTGATAAAATTCCGGCTCATGGCAGATGAGAAGCACACTTCCACGGTATTCCTTTAGTGCCTCCTTCAGAGCTTCTTTTGCATCCACATCCAGGTGGTTGGTAGGCTCGTCAAGAAGAAGGACATTTGTCTCTTTGTTTACCAGCTTGCAAAGGCGGACCTTGGCCTGCTCACCGCCGGAAAGCACACGGACCTGACTCTCAATATGTTTGGTGGTGAGACCGCATTTTGCAAGTGCGGAGCGGACTTCATACTGGGTATAAGATGGGAATTCTGCCCAGATCTCATCAATACAGGTAGTTTTGTTGTCACCTTTTACCTCCTGCTCAAAATATCCGATCTGCAGATTGTCCCCTAATTCCCTGGTTCCCTTCAATGATGGGATCAGACCAAGAATACTTTTCAGAAGAGTTGTTTTTCCAATTCCGTTGGCACCTACAAGCGCGATTTTCTGGCCTCTTTCCATGGAAAGGGTGAGAGGGCGGGAAAGGGGCTCGTTATATCCGATCACAAGATCCTTTGTCTCGAAGATGTATTTGCCAGGGGTGCGTCCCTGTTTGAAATGAAACTCCGGCTTTGGTTTCTCGGCAGCCAGTTCGATCACGTCCATTTTGTCCAGCTTTTTCTGGCGGGACATTGCCATATTTCTGGTGGAAACCCGGGCCTTGTTTCTGGCAACGAAATCCTTCAGTTCGCTGATTTCCTGCTGCTGGCGGCGATAAGCCGCCTCTAACTGAGCTTTTTTCACTTCATAGACTTCCAGAAAGTGGTCATAATCGCCTACATAACGGTTCAGCTCCTGATTTTCCATATGATAAACGATATTGATTACATCATTGAGAAACGGAATATCATGGGAAATAAGGATAAAAGCATTCTCATATTCCTGAAGATAGCGTTTCAGCCATGCAATGTGCTCTTCATCCAGATAGTTGGTGGGCTCATCCAGAAGAAGAATATCTGGTTTCTCCAGAAGCAGCTTGGCAAGGAGCACCTTGGTACGCTGTCCGCCGCTGAGATCTGTGACATCACGGTCAAGCCCAAGATCCAGAAGACCAAGTGCCCGGGCAACCTCTTCTACCTTGGAATCAATTACGTAGAAGTCGTGCATGGTCAGGGTATCCTGGATAGTTCCCAGTTCCTCCATAAGAACTTCCATTTCTTCCGGGGAGGCTTCACCAAGGGAATCACAGATGGTATTCATTCGTTCTTCCAGTTCAAAAAGCCAGGAAAAAGCAGATTTCAGCACGTCGCGGATGGTCATGCCAGGAGCGAGGACAGAATGCTGGTCCAGATAACCTACGCGGACATTTTTTGCCCACTGGATCCTGCCCTCATCCGGCATCAGTTTGTCAGTTACAATATTGAAGAAGGTGGATTTTCCCTCTCCGTTGGCGCCTACCAGGCCAATATGTTCTCCTTTTAAAAGACGGAAGGAAACATCATGGAAAATGGCTCTGTCACCAAATCCGTGGGTAAGGTGTTCAACATTTAAAATACTCATAGATAACTCCTGTTCTTAAATCAGAGCGTGCTTGAAACAGGCTCCGGTGTATATAGATAGCAGCTTGCGGTTTGCAGAGCAGCCGTTTTGCAAATTCAGAGCTGTATGCAAGATGCAAAGAGGGAAAAATGTTACAATCAGGATAGCTGCCGGATTCCTGCAATATCTGGTGAAGCCATCAGAGAATAGTTTGTATAATAAACTACAAATCCCGGTTTGGCTCCAGCCGGCTTTTTCACATTCTTTTTCTGGAGATAATCAATCTCTACCTTTGGTGCAGTGCGTCCCTTGGAATAAAAGGCTGCAAGATTTCCTGCTTCTTCAAAGGTGCGGTCCGGAAGTGTGCCGTCTTTTGTCTTTACCACAACATGGGAGCCTGGCATCTTTTTGGCATGGAACCACCAGTCATTTCCTGTGGCAAATTTAAAGGTCAGCTCATCATTCTGGTAGTTGTTTTTTCCTACATAAATATCGTATCCATCGCTGGAAACATAGTGGAAGGGTTTGGATTTCACCTGCATTTTGGCACCTTTTTTGTTTCCGTAGTGGCGCTTCACATAGCCGTATTCCATCAGCTCTTCCTTGATCTGGGAAAGGTCGCTCTCCTCAGCGGCAATGTCCAGGGCATTGGAGATGGATTCCAGATGTTCGATCTCGCTGGTGGTATCTGCAATCTGAACCTCCAGAGCTTCCTGGGTACGCTTCAGCTTACCGTAACGATCGAAATACTTCTTGGAATTCTCCTGGGGGGTCAGGGTAGGATCAAGAGGAATGGTGATTTCTTCTCCATTATAATAGTTCACAGCCTTAAAGGATTTACAGCCTTCTTCCAGACCGTAGCCGTAGGTGTTGATCAATTCGCCGTAAACCTTGTATTTGTCTTTTTTCTCAGTGTCTTTCATCTGCTTCTGCTGAAGGCTTAATTTTTTTCGGTTGCGGTCAAGGGCAGTCTGGACGATCTTTCGGAGATCCGCAGATTTCTGACGGATACGGGTGATCACGTCGCGGGAGGCATAATAGGTTTCCAGCATCTCTGACACAGATTCAAAGGTCCGGGTGGTGAAGCCTTCTCCATATTGGGAAAAAGGAAGAACACCGTATTCAACCGGCTCGTCCCCTTTGAAAACAATAACCGGGGTAAATTCTTCCCTCCGGATCTGTTCCATTAAACGGGTGAATTCTGTATAAAGCTGCTCTCTGGTATTCTCATCTAATGTCTGGACATCGTCATTTCCATCAATGGAAGCGCGATAGCAAAGTTCCTGAGCCATTACCGGGCTGAAACCGGTAAGCGTCTGATAGAGAGCTTTGGAGACAGCATTGGATCTGCCACATACTTTTTCCATGAAATCCTCTCTGGAAATGGTAAGAGGATCCAGCTTGTCCTGAGTGTGGGGGATGAAATAAGGACGTCCTGGCAGAACTTCACGTACAGAACTTACGTTGCAGGATACGTGCTTGATACTATCCAGGATCATATTATTATCATCACAGAAGATAATGTTGCTGTGCTTTCCCATCAGTTCCATAATGAGAACCTTATGGCATACATCACCAAGTTCGTTCAGGTGCTCCAGCTCAAATTCTACAACACGCTCCAGACCAGGCTGGCGTATCGCAGTGATCCTGGCGCTTCCGATGTGCTTGCGGAGAAGCATGCAAAAATTAGGAGCAGTCAAAGGGCTGATCCGGTTTTTGCCTGTAAAATAGATCAGAGGCAGGGAGGCGCTGGCGGAGAGAAGCAGACGCTTCTGACCATTTGCACCTTTTCCGGTGATCAGCAGTTCGTCACTTTCCGGCTGGGCAATTTTGTTAATGCGTCCCCCGGAGAGATTTTTATTTAATTCAGAAACCATTGCAGCAATGGTAATTCCGTCAAAAGCCATAAAAAACTCCTTTCTGTTGACAGGTTACCGGTCGCTCCGTGACCAGTAACCGTGACATGCAGACTTTATTATAACAGCAAAAAAAGGATTTGACTAGGGTTTTAGAATGAACTATAATAAATCTGTATGCGTAGGCAACTGTGAACGGTAACCTGCGTAGAGTTATTGCCTGAATATCAGAGACGATTCTGTTATGCGGAATGGTACTCTTTTCAGACAGTATTCGGAATAAAAATAAAGAAAGAGATTACTATGATAAAAAGTATGACCGGCTTTGGAAGGGCCGAGGTGATTACAAAAGAGCGGAAAATCACCGTTGAGTTAAAATCCGTCAATCACAGATATCTGGATCTGAGTATCAAAATGCCAAGGAAGCTGGTTTTCCTTGAGGGCGCGATCCGGAATCTTATGAAGACCTATATGCAGCGTGGTAAAGTGGATGTGTTTATCACATATGAGGACTACACCTTAAGCTGTGGCGCACTGAAGTATAATAAGGAGCTTGCAGGAGAATATCTTGCATATATCCGTCAGATGGCAGAGGAATTTGGCCTTGAGAACGATGTGAAGGCAGGAACTCTTTCCCATTATCCGGACGTGCTGACTATGGAGGAGCAGTCTGTAGATGAGGACGCATTGTGGGCAGTTCTGGAAGCACCGCTTCGTGAGGCCTGCGAGAAATTTGCCCAGTCCCGTGCAAGAGAGGGAGAGAATCTGAAGAACGACCTGATCGCCAAGCTGGATGCTCTTGATGAGAAGGTAAGTCAGGTAGAAGCCCGCGCTCCGGAGGTTGTGGATTCTTACAGAGAGAAGCTGGAAGCCAAGGTTCATGAGCTTCTGGAGGATTCTCAGATCGAAGATTCCCGTATTGCAGCAGAAGTTGTCCTGTTCTCCGACAAGATCTGCAACGATGAGGAAACCGTCCGTCTCCACAGCCATATCCAGGGAATGAAGAAGATGCTGGAGGAGAAGGAAGGCATCGGACGCAAGCTCGATTTTATGGCACAGGAGATGAACCGTGAGGCAAATACCATTTTGTCGAAATCAAGTGATCTGATTATCTCCAATATAGCAATTGATCTGAAGACAGAGATTGAGAAGATCAGAGAACAGGTTCAGAATGTGGAGTAACCTAGTACATCGTTTTCGAAATAACTATACCACTCACTTGTCTGTGAATCCGATTGCACAGGTATAAAAGCCTCGGCGTAGCCCGCTACGCCTGCGTTTTTATACCTGCACACTCGAATCCACATCCTACGTGATTGGTATAGTTATTTACGAAGCGATGTACTAGAGAATCAAAGACGTAAGCTTTCCTTATTGACAGAAGGGTGAAAACATGGCAAAATTAATCAATATCGGATTCGGCAATGTGGTGAATTCCCAGAAAATCGTAGCTGTGGTAAACCCGGATGCCGCTCCGGTGAAACGAATGGTTCAGAGTGTGAAGGGTTCCAATTCCCTTGTGGATGCCACTCAGGGAAGAAAGACCAAGTCTGTGATCGTTACCTCAGACCACATTCTGATATTATCTGCAATCCAGCCGGACACGATCGCTCGCAGATTTGCAGAAGTTATAGAAAATAAGGGAGAGGGCCATGAGTAGAGGAGTTTTGGCAGTTGTTTCCGGATTTTCCGGAGCAGGAAAAGGCACCATTATGAAAAGCCTGATGGCGAAGTACGACAATTACGCATTGTCTGTATCTGCCACCACCAGAAACCCCAGACCAGGGGAAGAAGACGGAAGAGAATACTTTTTCCGCACAAAAGAAGAATTTGAGGAAATGATCCGTCAGGATCAGCTGATCGAATATGCCCGGTACGTGGAGAATTACTACGGCACACCTAAGGCTTATGTGGAGGAGCAGTTGTCAGCAGGCCGGGATGTGATCCTGGAAATCGAGATTCAGGGAGCCCGCAAGATCAAGAAGAAATTCCCGGAAGCTGTGCTGGTATTTGTAACAGCGCCCTCCATGGAGGAACTGAAAGAGCGTCTTGTTGGAAGAGGCACTGAGACTGCGGAAGTGATCCACCAGCGTCTTGCAAGAGCTGCACAGGAGGCAGAAGGAGTTGACGAGTACGACTATCTGCTGGTGAATGACCAGCTGGAGGATGCTGTAGACAGGCTTCATAATATTATTCAGAGCGAACATTTCGCCATGAGGCGAAACCTTGGTTTTATCCATGAGATCCAGGCACAGGCAGCAAAGTTTGTGGAAGAATAATCCAAATAAAGAGCAGATGAAACTGCCATAAAATGAAATATTGATTTGCAACTTTATTCGCGAAAATACAGTTTGAAGCTGCGAATCTTTATAAAAATTATAACAATAATCACAATTTTTGAAAGGAGTATATATATGATCCATCCATCTTATTCTGAGTTAATCGAAGCAATCAATACCAACAATGAGGACGACGATGAGAGCATGGTGCTCAACAGCCGTTATTCCCTGATTCTTGCTACAAGCAAGCGTGCGCGTCAGCTGATCGGCGGTGCAAAGCCGTTGGCAGATAATGTTAAAGGCAAGAAACCTCTTTCTATCGCAATTGACGAGTTATATCACGGAAAGGTTAAGATCCTTCCAGGTAAACATGAGGAAGAGGATTTAGCAGAGATCGCAGGACATTCTGCAGAGGAGATTGCTGCTGAAGAACCTGCAGCTGCAGTTGATCCTGCTGAGTCTGAGGAGAGTGCAGAATAATATGAAATTACTGTTCATTTCCCTTGGATGTGATAAGAATCTGGTAGATTCTGAGGAAATGCTTGGAATGCTTGCTGCAGACGGACATGAGATCGTTGATGATGAGGACGAAGCAGAGGTCATTATTGTCAATACCTGCTGTTTTATCGGTGATGCCAAAGAAGAAAGTGTAAATACCATTCTTGAAATGGCAGAGAAGAAAAAGGCAGGTACCTGCAAGGTGCTGATCGTTACCGGCTGCATGGCACAGCGTTACAAGAAAGAAATTTCAGAGGAAATACCTGAAGTGGATGCTATTCTTGGTACAACCTCTTACGGCGATATCAGCAAGGCTGTAAAGGAAGCCCAGGCAGGCAGACACTTTGAAGAGTACAAGAGCATTGATTTTCTTCCGGATATTTCCGGTAAGCGTATGTTGACCACAGGTGGACATTTTGCATATCTGAAAATTGCAGAAGGCTGTGACAAGCATTGTACCTACTGTATTATCCCAAGACTCCGGGGCGGCTACAGAAGCGTGCCTATGGAGCAGCTCGTAAAAGAAGCCCGGTCTCTTGCTGAAAAAGGGGTGAAAGAGCTGATTCTGGTTGCCCAGGAGACTACTGTATATGGTAAGGACATCTATGGAAAGAAATCTCTTCATGTCCTTTTAAAGGAGCTTTGCAAAATAAAGGGAATCCGCTGGATCCGTATTTTGTACTGTTACCCGGAAGAGATTTATGATGAGCTGATTCAGACTATGAAGGAAGAGAAGAAGATCTGTCATTATCTGGATCTTCCGATCCAGCATGCAAGTGACCGTGTGCTGAAACGCATGGGCCGCCGTACCACCAAGCAGGAGCTGGTGGATATTATTGGCAGGCTGCGCCGGGAGATCCCGGATATTTTCCTTCGTACAACCCTGATCAGCGGTTTTCCTGGAGAGACACAGGAAGACCACGAAGAATTGATGGAGTTTGTGGATGAGATCGAGTTTGACCGCCTTGGTGTTTTCCCATACTCTGCTGAGGAGGATACCCCGGCAGCCACTATGGAAGATCAAATTCCGGAGGAGGTCAAGGAAGCCAGACGCGATGAGATCATGGAACTTCAGCAGGAAATTTCTCTTGAAAAGGGTGAGAGCCGCGTTGGTCAGGTGCTGACTGTTATGATTGAGGGCAAAGTATCTGGAGAGAGTGCGTACATTGGACGTACTTACGGAGATGCGCCGAAGGTCGATGGATATATTTTTGTACAGACCGGCGAACTTCTCATGACAGGAGATTTTGCGAGAGTCCGGGTTACCGGAGCTCTGGAGTACGATTTGATAGGAGAGCTGGAAGATGAATACACCGAATAAACTGACTATTGCCAGAATGATCCTGGTACCGTTTTTTGTATTATTTATTCTGACTGGCTGGGGCGGAGATGCCAACCGCTATATCTGCCTTGCTATTTTTGTAGTGGCAAGTATTACGGACTGGTTGGATGGTCATCTTGCCCGCAAGAATAATCTGGTTACCAATTTTGGTAAATTCATGGATCCTCTTGCTGACAAGCTTCTTGTTTGTTCTGCATTGATCTGCATGATCGAGCTTGACCGCCTGCCGGCATGGTTCGTGATCATTATCATTGCAAGAGAATTTATTATCAGTGGCTTCAGACTGATCGCTGCCGAGAACGGCGTTGTCATCGCTGCAAACTACTGGGGCAAATTTAAAACTGCATCCCAGATGGTCATGATCATTCTTCTGATCCTGAACTTTGGGGGAGCTTTTGAAATACTGACACAGATTTTTGTATGGGCATCACTTGCTCTGACGGTGATCTCTCTGATCACTTATATTGTGCAGAATAAGAATGTAATTTCCATGCAGGAATAAAATAGCCGCTGCCCGCGAAACGTTTTTGCGTGCAGAGAGTGAGAATATCTGAATGTAAACCAGCCAGCATCTTTGTGAGCAGAGATGTTGGCTGATTTCAAACATGCTCTGGAAAAGAGGTATATATATGATTGCAGAACTTGTAGCTGTAGGAACTGAGATTTTGCTAGGAAATATTGTAAACACCAACAGCGCATATCTTTCTGAGAAATGTGCCCAGCTGGGACTTTCTGTTTACTATGAGTCTGTTGTGGGAGATAATCGCGACCGAATGAAAGCTGTGATTGCATCTGCCCTTGACAGATCTGACGTGGTAATTCTTTCAGGAGGTCTCGGACCAACGGAGGATGATCTGACTAAGGAAGTATGTGCTGAGGTAATGGGACTTCCTCTTTCTGAAGATCCTCATTCCCGTAAGCGTATTGAGCGTTATATGAAGGAATATAAGAAGAATCATCCGGACAGACGTGTGACCTCCAATAATTATAAGCAGGCGCAGGTTCCGGAAGGCGCTATTGTGCTTGATAACCACAACGGCACAGCACCTGGTCTGATCCTTGAGAAAAATGGCAAGACTGCCATTCTTCTTCCGGGACCGCCTAACGAGCTGATCCCTATGTTTGAGGAGTCTGTTTTCTCATATCTTCGCAAGAAACAGCCGGAGATCATCTGCTCCCAGGTTGTGAAGATCTGTGGAATCGGTGAGAGTCAGGTGGCTGCCGATATCCAGGATATGATCGAGGCTCAGACAAATCCAACTCTTGCCCCATATGCAAAGACAGGAGAAGTTCATCTTCGTATTACAGCCAAGGGTGAGGATGAGAAATCCTGCAAGAAGCTGATCAAACCTGTAGTAAAGGAACTTCAAAAGCGATTCGGCAAAAATGTATTTGCCCTGGATGCGGACAAAACGCTGGAAGAATCTGTTGTGGATCTGCTGAAGGAGAAAGAATTAACTCTGTCCCTTGCAGAATCCTGTACAGGTGGTGCCATTGCTGCCCGCATTGTAAATGTTCCAGGTGCTTCTCAGGTGTTTACCCATGGATTTGTTACTTACAGCAACCGTGCCAAGAGAGAATGCCTTGGGGTGAAGAAATCCACGTTGAAAACAGTAGGAGCTGTTTCTGCAAAATGTGCCAGACAGATGGCAAAGGGCGGCTGCACAGCTTCAGGAGCTGATATCTGTCTTTCTGTTACCGGCCTTGCAGGCCCGGATGGCGGAACCAGTGAGACTCCTGTTGGAACCGTGTTTATGGGTTGCTGCTGCAATGGACATACGATTACCCGGGAATATCATTTTACCGGAAACAGAACCAAGATCCGTCAGCAGGCTGTTGCCAGTGCGCTAGTACTGCTTCGCGAGTGCATGATGGGAGAAGTTGAGGAGTAAGTTTTCTTAATCGCAGAAAATGCTTTACTTCATCATCTTCATCAGGTTTACCACTTTATCAAGCTTTGCACGTTCCCGGGGGCTTTTTCCCATTTTCAAAACCTCAATGATGGTATTGATTTCATTACTGTTAAAGTTCAGACCGGCATTTCTCCCCTGGGAAGCTGCATTCATAATAAATGGCAGCAGATCAGAGGGAGATTTTCCGGCTCCTTGCCGGGCCATCTGCTGGAGCATGTCAAGCTTGTTTTTGTCGATACCTGCAAGCTTTGGATTATCCTGCCAGTTGTCATCCATATGGAATCATTCCTTTCTTATATAGTAATGCTGCCAATTGGCGACATGTCCGTTTTGAATGAAATTTTTCTGTTTTTACTGTCGTTCTTCTTCGCAATTATCTTCTGGAGATGGTTCATTCATCATCCTCAGCATTTCTGCCATGGTCATCATATTGGTGATCTGATCCAGAGTCTTTCGTATATCTCCAAAACAGTAGCGGCGCAGGTCGTTTATGACTTCAAGAGGCTGGGCAGGGGCTGCTGCAGCCTGTATCTGCATGGCTTCTGACGGCTTTGTAAAAAGAGCGACTGTATTGGAAAGTTCCCTGGCTTTTGCAAAAACGGACAGAAACTGTTGCTGCCTGGGTGGAAAATAGGGGATGAGAGCTTTTAACAGCTGTCCCTGGTCAGTTCCCACCATCTGATCCAGAGCTGTCTGGGCAATATATTCCTGATCCATAAAAATCCCTTTTCTATATCTATGTTGTTGTTATTAAAATATGACGACGGTTTGAAAACGGTGAAATCTTCTGCAAATTGTGACGCACATTCTGCAGAAAGCATTTTTCAAACACGCTCTGACATCTGTAACATATTCTATAGCAGGGGGATGTATGAATTTCCCGCAAAGTCAGGAGGGAAAGTTATGAGAAGAGAAAATGAAAAGCTTATTATAGATGGAAATGCCATATACGAGCTGGATCTGGAATGTGTGCGAAAGAAGCAAGGAAAACAGGAAGAAAATGGCAGGTGTGTGGAGCAGTCAGAAGAAAGAAGGCAGTCCGCAAACCATACCGGGGATTAAAGACAATTTGCAGGAGAGAGTTTCTACCCAGAGCGTGGTTGAAAAAGAAACAAGGAAACGTAAGAATGCTTTTAGAATATGCCTGAAAAAGGGGACAGGGGAAAATTCCCGCTGTCCCGATTTTTTTGAAAAGGACTGAGAAGACAGCCCTTTTTCATATGTGGGAAACTCAGATCAGCAGCCGCAGCCATTTCCCCATCCACCGCAGAGAAGCAGAAGGATGATAATGATCCAGCAGCAGTCACCATTTCCGTTGCCACAGCTGTTGTTGCAGCCAATACCGTTGCCGCCGCATGCGCAAAGAAGAATGATGATCCAGAGAATATTGCATCCACAGGAGCCGTTCCCAAAGGAAAGCCCACATCCATTGTCACATCCGCAGCCATTATTACAACCGCAGTTACCACATCCGCAACCGGATCTTTCCTCGCCGCAGCCACAGTTTGTAGCAGCTAAATCACTCATGCTGTTACCTCCAGAAAATGTTTACAGTTCATCATATGGAGGGGACAGGGGGTGTGTGACAAAGCAGTTGACAGAAAAGAGAAATTTGGCTATAATAAACTGAAATGTAATATTTCTGTAATCTTTGAAAAGAATTCGACATAAAATATATAAAACAAGGATTGAGTTGTTAAGAATTAAGTCTGCGAAGCAAACGCTGTTTTTTGTGAACAAAGTTCACAGAAAACCCGAGAATCTCAGCGCGAAATCATGCGAATGCATGATTTCTGTGCATCGCGAAGCGTGTTACTGGTCACGGAGTAAACAGTAACTGTTTGTGAAAAGCAGAGGTGGGAAAGCTTCGGAATTAGTCAGGTCAAAGAGAGGAAAATGCTATGATAAAAGAAGAGAGAAACAGAAAGCAAAGTCTGGCTCTGGTGCTGCTTGTGATTGCCACATTATGTACGGTTTTTCTGATGACAAGGGATGTTCAGGCTGCGAAAGCCGGATTTAAGACTATAAACGGCAAGACCTACTACATAACAGCCAGCGGAGCCAAGCAGAAAGGCTGGCTGACTCTGAAAGGCAAGAAATACTATTTTAATAAAAAAACAGGCGTACAGTTAAAAGGCTGGCAAAAAGACAGTAAGGGCAGAAACATCCGGTATTTTACCAAGGGAAAAGGTGTGATGGCCACCGGTTTTCTGAAGAGCGGAACCGTAACCCGTTATTTCAGACCTTCCAATGGTAAGCTTGTCCGCGGCTGGCTGACCTTAAAGGGTAAGAAATATTATTTTACCAGCGGGACAGGCGCTATGGTAAAGGGCTGGCAGACCACAGCTAAGAAAGAGAAACGTTATTTCAAGAGCAATGGTCAGATGCTAACCGGCTGGTTCACGGATTCTAAGGGATATACCCGCTATTTTAATACCAGCACCGGT
Organism: Blautia faecis; assembly: GCF_027662325.1. Lineage (NCBI taxonomy): Bacteria > Bacillati > Bacillota > Clostridia > Lachnospirales > Lachnospiraceae > Blautia > Blautia faecis. Next base: position 19,932 of record NZ_JAQDKY010000022.1, read on the forward strand.
ATTATGTATACCGGACTTAAGACTGTAGATGGAGATATCTATTATTTTTCCAAGACCAGCGGAGTCCGTTATCAGAAAGGCTTTGGCAAGGTTGGAAGCAAGCGGTATTATTTTAGTACCACAGATGGCAAAGCGCAGACCGGCTGGCTGAGTCTGGATGGAAACAGCTATTATTTTGGAACAACAGGCGTGATGTACGTAAACACTACAGCTTCCATTGGAGGAAAGACCTACGCGTTTGATTCCAATGGTGTTGCTTCCGAGAAACAGGATTCAGGAAAGGATGACAATGACAGCAGTATTACCTTTACCTGGTATGATGAGAAACGTGGCCGCAATTTTACTATTATGAAGGAGCTTAAGAGTCATCCGGGAGTTGCAGATGGAACCAAGTCTGATCTTGATATTCTGGCAGCTGTCTGCGAGGCTGAGGCAGGAGACCAGGGAATTGCAGGTATGAAGGCAGTTGCTCTCTGCCTTTTGAACAGAACTCTGGACAAGGAGTTTCCGTCCAGTGTCCGTTATGTGCTTTACCAGGGAACTACCTTCCCCCAGTATTCAGTCGTGACAAACAACCAGCTGCTGAAACGTCTGAATGGTCAGTTTATTGACCGTGCAAGCGCTTATGAAGCTGCCCAGCAGGCACTTGACAGTTTTAATGCTTATGTGCTGAATGGTACACCGCGTACAGTAAGCGGAATCAAGGCCAAAGATTTTAATTATAAGTATTTTATGATGACTTCTGCATTCTGGAAACAGCCATTGAATTTTAAAAAGGTTGTATATGAGACATACAAGGATCATACATTTTTTGTGGACTGGGTATAAAGGCTGCTGTCTAGCGCGTGTTTGAAAAATCATTCCCGCAATCTGCACGCCCCACTTTGCGGTGTATTTTGGCCGAAGTCGGTTGCCGTGGCCACCACTACGCCTTCTTCTTCCGCCTAGCATATGAAGAAGTCATTCTGCGTCAATATAGCAGAAACTTGATTTTTGATGTTCGGGTCACGGAGCGAACAGTAAACTTTATCGCGGTGAGTTGCTAAAATATAAAGCTAAAATCCTTGACAAAAACAGACAGCCTTTGTATACTTGCAAGTATTAAATGAGAAAGGCTTTGAAGGGAACAAGTAGCTTTGGAAAGAGCACACAGAGAGCTGCCGGATGGTGAGAGGCGCGTGCAGAGATCCATTGTGAATACATCCCGGAGCTTTGCACCGAACGGTTTTGAAGTGGCAGAGACAGCAGCGGACAGGCGCTTGTGATCGCTTGCAGAAATCCAGTAGGCTGTGACGGAGTGGCATACGTTATCATGCCGGGGTGATAATTCTGAAGAGTATTTGAAGACATTTATTTTTGGACAGTATTGTCTGTGGGGATAATCGTCTGGAAGAATTTTTCAGTATGGTCACTTATCGAGGCAGAAAGTGCGAGCTTTCTGTAAATTTAGGTGGTAACGCGGGACCCGGTTCTCGTCCTAAAGGGACATGAGAACCGGGCTTTTTATATCTGCAGCGGCTTTTTCGTAAAGAGAGAATAAGCAGCTCACATTTCTATTTTACAGGAGGAAAATAAAATGACAGTTTGGGAAGAACTGAAAGCCAGAGGCCTGATCGCCCAGGTAACAGACGAAGATGAGATTAAAGAAATGGTAAATAACGGAAAGGCAACTTTCTATATTGGATTTGACCCAACCGCAGACAGCCTTCATGTAGGACATTTCATGGCACTTTGCCTGATGAAACGTCTGCAGATGGCAGGGAACAGACCAATCGCCCTTCTTGGCGGCGGAACCGGTATGATCGGTGACCCATCCGGAAGAACCGACATGCGCCAGATGCTGACGAAAGAGACCATCCAGCATAACATTGACTGTTTCAAGAAACAGATGGAGCGTTTCATCGACTTTTCTGATGGAAAGGCACTTATGGTAAACAATGCAGAATGGCTGATGAACCTGAATTATGTGGAGCTTTTACGTGAGGTTGGAGCTCACTTTTCTGTTAACCGTATGCTTACAGCAGAGTGCTACAAACAGCGTATGGAAAGAGGCTTAAGCTTCCTGGAATTTAACTACATGATCATGCAGAGCTATGACTTCTATATGCTGTACCAGAAATACGGCTGCAATATGCAGTTCGGTGGCGATGACCAGTGGAGCAACATGCTTGGCGGTACTGAGCTGATTCGCCGTAAGCTTGGAAAAGACGCATATGCTATGACAATCACCCTTCTTCTTAACTCAGAAGGTAAGAAAATGGGTAAAACACAGTCTGGTGCTGTCTGGCTGGATCCAAATAAGACATCTCCATTCGATTTCTACCAGTACTGGAGAAATGTGGACGACGCAGATGTTATCAAATGCATGAAGCTTCTTACCTTCCTTCCGCTGGAAGAAATCCAGGAGATGGAGAAATGGGAAGGCAGCCAGCTGAACAAGGCAAAAGAGATCCTTGCATTCCAGCTTACCGAGCTTGTTCATGGAACAGAAGAAGCGAAGAAGGCAGAGGCTGGTGCCAAGGCACTTTTTGCAGGCGGAGCTGATACAGAGCATATGCCGACCACTGAGCTTGCAGCAGAGGATTTTGACGAAGAAGGCAATATCGACCTGATCAGCCTTCTTGTAAAATCCGCTCTTGTAACAACCCGTTCCGAGGGAAGAAGAGCCATCGAGCAGGGCGGCGTTTCCGTTGACGGTGAGAAAGTGACGGACATCAGACATGTACTTTCCAAAGACGCTCTCACAGGTGACGGTATTGTCCTTAAGAGAGGAAAGAAGAAATTTAATAAAGTATTTGTAAAATAAGATCATAAAAGGGGACCAGATACGCTCTAAATCTGATCGTTGATGCGAAAACAGATTTTTGTACTGGTCCCCGACTTATGCAAAAAATATTTTGACCGTGATAAAGATATATGCTATCATATAAACCATGCAAGCATTCCAATAAGAGGAATGCACGTTATTGTTTACAGTAACGAAAGTACTTCTTTATTGCGTAGGAGGAGAATTGAAATGAAGAAATACGGAGTAAACGAACTTCGAAAAATGTTTCTGGATTTCATGGAGAGCAAAGGACATCTTGTTCTGAAAAGCTTTCCATTGGTTCCACAGGGCGATAAAAGTGTCCTGCTGATCAATGCAGGAATGACACCACTGAAACCATATTTCACAGGAGCAGAGAAACCACCCCGTACAAGGGTCAGCACATGCCAGAAATGTATCCGTACAGGTGATATTGAGAATGTAGGTAAGACTGCACGTCACGGTACATTCTTTGAAATGCTTGGTAATTTCTCTTTTGGAGATTACTTTAAAAGAGAGGCCATTCACTGGTCATGGGAGTTCCTGACTGAGGTGGTAGGTCTGGATGCCAGCCGTCTTTATCCGTCTGTTTATCTGGAGGATGATGAGGCTTTCGATATCTGGAATAAAGAGATTGGAATTCCGGCAGAGCGTATTTTCAAATTTGGCAAAGAGGATAACTTCTGGGAGCACGGCGCAGGTCCATGCGGTCCATGTTCTGAGATTTACTATGACCGTGGAGAAAAATATGGCTGCGGCAAGCCGGGATGTACAGTAGGCTGTGACTGTGACCGTTACATGGAAGTATGGAACAACGTATTTACCCAGTTTGAGAATGACGGAAATGGCAATTATACAACTCTGAAACAGAAGAATATTGATACCGGTATGGGTCTTGAGCGTCTGGCTGTTGTTGTCCAGGACGTAGATTCCATTTTCGATGTAGATACTATCTGTTCCCTTCGTAACCTGGTAAGTAGGATTTCCGGCAAACCGTATGGGGTACATCATGAGGACGATGTTTCCATCCGTCTGATCACAGACCATATCCGTTCCGCGACATTCATGATCTCCGATGGTATCATGCCTACCAATGAAGGACGTGGATATGTACTTCGCCGTCTGATTCGCCGTGCTGCAAGACACGGAAGACTTCTGGGAATTGAGGGCAACTTCCTTGCTACTTTAAGTGCAGAAGTAATTGACGGCTCCAAGGATGGATATCCGGAACTGGAAGAGAAGAAAGAATTTATCTTCAACGTTCTCACCAACGAGGAGAACCAGTTCGGTAAGACAATCGACCAGGGACTTCGTATCCTGACTGATATGGAAGAGGCTATGAATGCAGCAGGAGAGAAGACTCTTTCCGGTGAAAACGCATTTAAATTATATGATACCTATGGATTCCCTCTTGATCTGACCAAGGAGATCCTTGAGGAGAAGGGCTACGAGATCGACGAGGAAGGCTTCAAGGCTGCTATGGATGAGCAGAGAGAGAAAGCACGTTCCTCCCGTGAGGTAACCAATTATATGGGAGCTGACGCTACTGTATATGACCAGATCGATACTTCTGTTACCACAGAGTTTGTTGGATACGATCACCTTTCCTTTGAATCTCCGGTTACTGTTCTTACCACAGAAGCTGAGATCGTAGATTCCCTGATGGAAGGACAGAAGGGTACTGTTTTCGTAGAGAAAACACCTTTCTATGCAACTATGGGAGGTCAGGTTGGAGATACCGGTGTGATCGAGACTGCAAATGGCAAATTCATCGTAGAAGATACCATCAAGCTTCGCGGCGGCAAATTCGGTCATGTAGGATATATGGAATCTGGCATGATTTCCAAGAGAGAGACCGTTTCTCTGAAAGTAAATGTTGCTGCAAGAAAAGATATTGAGAAGAACCACAGTGCGACACATCTTCTTCAGAAAGCTCTGAAAGAAGTTCTTGGTTCTCATGTAGAGCAGAAGGGTTCTCTTGTAACTGCTGACAGACTTCGTTTCGACTTTGCCCACTTCACAGCTATGACTGCTGAGGAAATCAGTAAAGTTGAAAAAATTGTAAATGAGCAGATTCAGGCAGGACTTGAGGTTCATACCGATATCATGGATGTTGAGGAAGCAAAGAAGTCCGGTGCTATGGCACTGTTTGGCGAGAAGTATTCCCAGAAGGTACGTGTGGTATCTATGGGTGATTTCTCCAGAGAGCTCTGTGGTGGTACCCATGTTGCAAATACAAGCTCCATCATGCTGTTTAAGATTGTTTCTGAGTCCGGTATCGCAGCAGGTGTCCGCCGTATTGAGGCACTGACCGGAAACGGGGTTCTGGAATACTATAAGAAGCAGGAAGCACTTCTTCACGAGGCTGCCAAGGCTCTGAAAACAAACCCTTCCGAGATGATTGAGAAGATCACACATCTTCAGGGTGAGGTGAAGGCTCTTGCAAGTGAGAATGAATCTCTGAAGAGCAAACTGGCTCAGGGTGCTCTGGGAGATGTTATGAATCAGGTTGTAGAAGTAAAAGGTGTGAAACTCCTTGCTGCCAAGGTAGAGGGCGTTGACATGAACGGACTTCGTGATCTTGGTGACCAGCTGAAAGAGAAGCTTGGCGAGGGCGTCGTTGTCCTTGCAGCAGTAAATGAGGGCAAGGTGAACCTTCTTGCAATGGCTACTGATTCTGCACAGAAAGCAGGAGCACATGCAGGAAACCTGATCAAAGCTGTTGCTGCAATCGTTGGCGGCGGCGGTGGCGGACGTCCGAATATGGCTCAGGCTGGTGGAAAGAATCCGGAGAAGGCAGGCGAGGCAATCGAAGCAGCAGCCGGAATCCTGGAAGGACAGATTCACTAAAAAACACTCAAAATTTTGTCAAAAATTTTTGTAAAATTAAACCAAAAGTTGTTGACGAATCCCGAGTGCATGATATATAATAATGTTCGTGCAAGAAAAATACCCAGACAGTTGTATTTTAGCACAATCTACAACTGGAGGGAGGTTAGGTGTGAGTCTATGTCAAACGTTATCGTAAAAGAAAACGAGACTTTAGATAGCGCTCTTCGCAGATTCAAGAGAAGCTGTGCAAAAGCAGGTATCCAGCAGGAAATCCGCAAAAGAGAGCATTACGAGAAACCAAGCGTTCGTCGTAAGAAAAAATCTGAAGCCGCAAGAAAACGTAAATATAATTAATTGTGCGCAAAAATCCCTGGCTGCATTCAGTCAGGGATTTTTAAATCCCGCAATATCTTCAAATTTGGCTCATTGTCTTCAGGGAAGAACTGATTTTTATATATGGTGATATCGCTGGCTGACCACATGTCCGTTTTGTTGCTGACCGGTGTATGAAGGAGAAAATATAAACTTATGATGATTTTGAAAAAAATAGCCAAGCTTCTGTTTAACCGGGTATTTTATGTAATATTTGCCATGGCGGTGCAGCTTGGCTGGCTGTTGACTATATTTCTGCGTCTTGCAGGATATTCCAGATATATGTCTTTTATTCTGGATGTTATCAGTATTCTGGTTGTTCTGAAAATTGTGAATCGAAAGATAAACCCCTCGTATAAACTGGCATGGACGATGTTGATCCTGTGCCTGCCAATTTTTGGCCTTGTTTTGTATCTTGTATTTGGACGTTCCAGAATTGCTGCTTATATGCAGGATCGATTTAATGAGATGCTGATGAAGTCCGGTAATCTTTTACAGACAGATCCTGAAATACATGATCTTCTGGAGGCAGAAGATATATCTGCATGCAACCAGTCGGATTATATATATCATAATGCAGGTTATCCTATTCACGGAAATACTACCGCAGAATATTTCCAGGTTGGAGATGACATGTTCCCGGTTCTTGTAAGGGAACTGGAGCAAGCACAGCATTATATTTTTATTGAGTATTTTATAATCCATGATGGAGTAATGTGGAGAACCATACTGGATATACTGGAGAGGAAGGTTCAGGAAGGTGTGGATGTCCGTCTGATTTATGATGACATGGGATGTCTTACCACGCTCCCTCATAAATATTATGAAACCATGAGATCCAAAGGAATCAAGTGTCAGGTCTTTAATCCTTTCCGTCCGATCTTGAATATTATCCAGAATAACCGTGATCATCGGAAATTCTGTATTATTGATGGATATGTGGGATTTACCGGTGGTGTAAATCTGGCAGATGAGTATATCAACCAGAAGGAGCGCTTTGGACACTGGAAGGACACTGCGGTTATGCTGAAGGGGGAAGCTGTCTGGAACATGACTGCCATGTTCCTTCATATGTGGAATGTGATTACCAATAACCGTGAGGATCATTCACTTGAGAAATATCTGCCTCATGTATGGCATCCGGAGGCATTTGAAGGGGATGGATATATTCAGCCGTTTTGTGATTCTCCGCTGGATAACGAGACTGTTGGAGAGAATGTTTATCTGAATATTATCAATCGTGCAAAAAGGTATGTGTATATCTGTACACCCTATCTTGTTATTGACAATGAGATGATGACTGCTCTTTGTCTCGCAGCAAAAAGTGGTGTGGATGTCCGTCTGATGACACCTGGGATTCCAGACAAAAAATTGGTATTTCTTCTTACCCAGTCTTACTACGAGCAGCTTCTGGAAGCAGGAGTGAAAATCTATGAATATCAGCCGGGATTTTTACATGCCAAGTCCTTTGTATGTGATGACGAGATCGCTGTTGTGGGAACCATCAATCTGGACTACCGGAGCTTGTATCTTCACTTTGAGGATGGTGTATGGATCTATCGGAATCAGGTGATTTATGATATTAAAAAGGATTTCACAGATACCCTGGAATATTGTAATCCGGTATCTTTGGAATTCTGTCGTGGAAGAAATATTGCAGTGCGGGCGATGCAGAGTATTCTAAGGTTATTTGCACCGATGCTGTAGAGCGTGTTCAAAAAGGGGTTTCTGCAAATTGAGGCGTATAGATTGCGGAAATGATTTTTCAAACACGCTCTAAACCTTATGAAGAATGAGTATATAGATGATGCCCCTTACCTGCGGCATTGCCATATATAAATCAGGAGGTCAGATATGAGAAAAGAGATAAAGAAACAGCTTCAGACGATTATGGATCAGGCAGTAAAGGATAATCAGATTGCCGGTATGAATATGATGGTAATAAAGGACGGCCAGGAGGAAGCCTATCTTCAGTGTGGCTATGCGGATAAAGCAAATGGGAGAATGATTGAACGGGATACCATATTCCGTCTTTTTTCCATGACGAAACCGATTACAGCGGCAGCGGCCATGATTTTATTTGAAAGAGGAGTAATTGATCTGGCAGATCCGGTTTCCAGATATATTCCGGGATTTGCAGACCAGATGGTGTCTGTACCTGACGGACTGGCACCAGTATGGCATAATGTAACGGTTTATCATTTGTTGTCTATGACCAGTGGTTTGACTTATGGCGGAAACAGCAGTGCCGCAGAGTTTGCCGTTGGAAATGTGATGGAAGAAATACATGCACGTCTGAATACAGAGCATCCCATGACAACACTGGAATTTGCAGATAAGATCGGCAGATGTCCTTTGGAGTTTCAGCCCGGAGAGCGCTGGAAGTATGGGGTATCCGCAGATATTCTGGCAGCAGTGGTGGAGAAGGCTTCCGGCATGAAATACGGTGAATTTCTTAAGAAGGAGCTTTTTGTGCCTTTGGGAATGAAAGATACAGATTTCTATGTTCCAGGTGAGAAGCTGGACAGACTGGCCATGACTTATGAGCAGACTGCCGGTGAAATGAAAGAATTCCGTGACAACAGTCTGGGAATCCGTCTTTCCATGGACGTACCGCCTGCTTATGAAGCCGGAGGGGCAGGGCTTGTTTCCACCATTGAGGATTATTCCAGATTTGCGGCTATGCTGATAAACAAAGGCAGCTTCCAGGGCAGACAGATCCTTAAGCCTGCTTCTGTGGAATATATGACCACCCACAAGCTTATACCATGTCAACAGGAGTGGTTTGAAAAATGGTGGGAGATGAATGGATATTCTTATGGAAATCTGATGCGTGTGATGACGGATCCGTGGAAGGCACCCTTTGCATGCTGTGAGGGTGAATATGGCTGGGATGGCTGGCTTGGCTGCTATTTCGCCAATTTTCCCAAGGAGAATATGACGATTCTTATGATGATGCAGAAGAAAGATGCAGGGACATTTGATCTTACAAGGAAGCTGAGAAATGTGCTGCTTCTTGGAATGTAATATAAAGAGGAATTTGAGTTATGCCTAGAATTTATGCGGACAATGCAGCAACCACAAAAATAAGTCAGACAGCAATGAAGGCTATGATTTCTGCAATGGAGAATAGTTATGGAAATCCGTCCAGTATTCATCAGATTGGGATGGCAGCAAATGATGCCTTACAGACGGCGAGAGAGCAGATCGCACGTTGCCTTGGCTGTATGCCGAAAGAGATTTTTTTTACATCAGGTGGGACAGAATCAGATAATCAGGCAATTATGTCAGCGGCTATGCTTGGGGCGAAACAGAATAAGAGGCATATTATTTCTACTGCGTTTGAGCATCATGCGGTGCTTCATACTCTGAGAAGGCTGAAGGAGCAGGGATTTGAGATTCAGCTTCTGGATGTGGGAGCAGAGGGGAATATTACAGCTGCTCAGGTGGAAGAAGCAATTCGGCCGGATACCTGTCTGGTTACGGTTATGTTTGCTAATAATGAAATTGGCTCTGTTCTTCCTATAGCGGAAATTGGAGAAGTCTGTCGTGCTCACGGGGTGCTTTTTCACACAGATGCAGTGCAGGCAGCAGGACATATCCCGGTAAATGTGAAGAAACAGAATATTGATATGTTATCTCTTTCCGCACATAAATTTCATGGTCCAAGAGGAATCGGTGCATTGTATGTGAAACGGGGGATTGAACTGACTTCTCTTATGGAGGGCGGCGGCCAGGAGCGTGGAAAACGGCCTGGCACAGAGAATTTACCGGCAATTATGGGAATGGCAGCTGCTCTGAAAGAAGAGTGCACTTTGATGGAACAAAATGAAGCCAAGGTTACCGCCATGCGAGATCGTTTGATTCAGGGGCTTTCGCAGATTCCCTACAGTATACTGAATGGTTCCAGGGAGAAACGCTTGCCTGGTAATGTGAATTTCTGCTTTGAAGGTGTATCCGGTGAAAGCCTGCTGCTTCTTCTGGATAGCAGGGGAATCTGTGCTTCTTCCGGTTCTGCCTGCGCATCAGGTGCCCTGGATCCAAGCCATGTACTTCTTTCTCTTGGTCTCGCTCCTGAAATCGCCCAGGGTTCACTCAGAATCAGCCTTGACATTTCCAATACTGAGGAAGAAATCGATTATATGTTGGAAGTGATTCCCCAGGTGGTGGAACAACTCCGCGGAATGTCAGATGATTGGCGGAAAAAGCATTGCGAGGATTAAAAGAATCGTGTATGATACAAGATATGATTATTAGAATAGATTGCTATTTAGTTGATTAAAAGTTCTTCAATGCGGACGCATTTGGACAATGTGTATTACTCACTCGCCGGCGCAACGCTACAGCGAACTAATCGCTAACTGCGACTAATGCGTTCGGGAGAGCCCTCACGCATAAGTCTCCGTAAGCGCTGGATTTCGCTTACGCTAAGAGCGCGCCTGAAATGGCTCGCTGGAGTAATACACATTGCCCAAATGCTGTGTGTCGGCTGGGACTTAAACACATTAAATAGTAATAGTTTTCAGTTTTTATGAGGTATAAATATGGAATCAGACAATATGAAAAAAGCATTGATCGCCATGAGTGGCGGCGTAGATTCTTCAGTGGCCGCTTACCTGATGAAGGAGCATGGATATGACTGCATCGGTGTCACCATGAAGCTTTTCCAGAATGAAGATGCCGGTGTGAGCCGCAAAAAAAGCTGCTGTTCTCTGGATGATGTGGAGGATGCAAGGAGCGTAGCGCATAATCTTGGAATCCCGTATTACGTGTTTAATTTCACCGCAGATTTTAAAAAACAAGTTATGGACCGCTTCGTAGCAGCCTATGAAAACGGTGCAACTCCCAACCCCTGCATTGACTGCAACCGCTACCTGAAATTCAACAGCCTTTACCATCGTGCAGAAGAATTAGGCTGTCACTATGTAGTAACCGGACACTATGCCAGAATTGAAAAGCGGGAAGATGGCAGATATCTTTTGAAAAAAGCAGCTGACCCTGCAAAAGACCAGAGTTATGTTCTTTACTCTCTTACTCAGGAGCAGCTGGCACACACCATGTTTCCACTTGGAGACATGAATAAACATCAGACCCGCATGATCGCAGACCAGCAGAATTTCTATAACGCAGATAAGCCGGACAGCCAGGATATCTGTTTTGTCCCAGATGGGGATTATGCTGGATTTATCCGCCGGTTTACAGGAAAAGACTATCCTGCAGGTGATTTTACAGATAAAGACGGAAATGTGCTTGGGCATCATAAAGGAATTATTGGCTACACGGTAGGTCAGCGAAAGGGGCTTGGCATTGCAGCTGGCAAGCCTGTTTACGTTACCAAAATCTGTCCGGCAGAGAACCGCGTGATTCTGGGAGATAATGAAGATTTGTTCCATCGCGAACTGGATGTGGAAGACTTTAATTTCATCTCCTTTGATATCCCGCCGGCAGAATTTCGCGCCAAAGCCAAGGTACGTTACCGCCAGAAGGAGCAGTGGGCAACTGTAAAAGTCACAGGAGAACATAGTGTACACATCATTTTTGATGAGCCCCAGAGAGCTATCACCAAAGGGCAGGCAGCTGTGCTTTATGATGGAGACGTAGTCATTGGCGGCGGTGTGATCACGGGCTGATAAAATCCGAAATTGTATGATATCTGTTGAAAATATATTGATGTAAAACAACCGGAAGAAATATAGCTAGGTCTATATTAAATTCTGGTTGTTTTTTTGTTTATGCAGTCAGTTTACAAAAAATTAAGAATATATCTTTGTTTTATAGATGACTAACCCTATGGGAAAATGTTACAATAACCCATATCAGGCATCAAAGTGGAGCGTATAGATGATAGAATGCCTTTTCAAACACGCTCCAGGCAACTACAGTGAAATATTCAGAAATGGAGGTATATGTGGAAAAAAGAAAATTAATCAGAGAACTTCAGTCCCATCAGTCCGTCTTAAAGGAAAAAGCCAGGGAGAAAGCCAGGGAATCCATCAGCGCAGTGATTCCCATTGTACTGATCGTTTTTATACTTGGTTTTACCGTGGCTGCGTTATCTCCAGGCATCCTGGTGGAATTCCTGGTAGGATCTGTGCTTGTGATCCTGGGAATGATCTTTTTTTCCATGGGAGCAGAATTATCCATGACGCCCATGGGAGAACATGTGGGAGGCAGTATGCTTCGCACGAAAAAGTTAGGCTTTATTATAATTATCGGTTTTATTCTGGGCTTTATTATCACAATATCTGAACCAGATCTGCAGGTTCTTGCAGAACAGGTTTCTTCTGTGCCCAATCTGGTGCTGATCTTATCTGTGGCACTTGGTGTTGGTGCGTTTCTTGTTGTGGCCTTATTGCGTATCCTTTTTGGAATTGCGCTGCCGCCATTGTTATTCAGTTTCTATATTTTAGTATTTGTATTAGCCATGTTTGTTCCTGAGAATTTTCTGGCAGTGGCATTTGATTCCGGTGGAGTGACCACTGGACCTATGACGGTACCCTTTATTATGGCATTGGGTGTTGGTATTGCATCCATCCGTAATGATAAACATGCCGGAGATGATAGTTTCGGGCTTGTGGCTCTATGCTCCATTGGACCTATTTTGGCAGTTCTGATTCTGGGACTTTTGTACCACACGGAAGGCAGCGCTGCGCTGGAAGTGGTTTCTGAAGTGGAAAATTCGATAGAACTGGGAAAATTATTTGCAGTTGCACTGCCAAAATATTTTAAAGAGATCGCTGTATCCCTTTTCCCAATTATTGCTTTCTTCGGAATTTTCCAGATTGTTTCGCTGAAATTGAATAAAACTGTGCTGATCAAAATCTGTATCGGCTTATTTTATACATATATAGGACTTGTTCTGTTTCTTACCGGGGCAAATGTAGGCTTTATCCCAGCTGGAAATTACCTGGGGATGGTATTGGGAAATTTGCCTTATAACTGGATTCTTGTGCCTCTTGGAATGGTGATCGGTTACTTTATTGTAAAAGCCGAGCCTGCGGTATATGTGCTGATGAAGCAGGTTGAGGAGCTGACTGACGGTGCGATTTCCGGGAAATCCATACAGATTGGTCTGTCTGTGGGTGTGGCAGTCTCTGTTGGGATTTCCATGCTCCGGGTGCTGACTGGAATCTCCATTTTCTGTTTTCTGGTGCCAGGTTATGCCATTGCCTTAATCCTCAGCCTGTTTGTTCCCAAAATTTTTACGGCTATTGCATTTGACTCTGGTGGTGTTGCCTCTGGACCTATGACAGCCACCTTTCTCCTTCCGCTGGCGCAGGGAGCCTGTGAAGCTGTGGGTGGAAATATTGTGACAGATGCTTTTGGCGTAGTGGCAATGGTTGCTATGACGCCGCTTATTACTTTGCAGGTGCTAGGCTTGGTTTATCGGGTAAAAGGCGGCGAGCTTGGAGGCAAGGGGAAGAATTTGCCTGCGGACAAAATACCAGTGGAAGCTATACCAGTGGCGGAACTGTTTGAAGAACTGGAAGACACAGAAATTATAGAGTTATAGAAAATTAAGAAAATAGGGATTGAGTGTTGACTCAAACACATTATAAATGAACAATTATAGTTAGGAAGACCTAATAGATGCCATTTTTGTGTGGCACAAAGTGGAAGTACAGATTATAGGAATGATGATTGGGTACACTCAGGGAAGATTATGAACAGCAACGAACTTTATAAAGAAAGGAATCATCTATGAGCGAATTATACATGATGGTTACCATCACCAACCGAAAATACATGTCGAAATTTGCAGCACTTTACCGGGAAAATCAGATAGAAGTAGGAACGGTTTCCCTTGGTATGGGAACTGCCTCAAGCTCCATCCTTGACTATATGGGATTAGAAGATGATGAGAAAAGCATCTGTTTTCACTTTGTGACAGAAGCTACCTGGAAAAAGGTGAAAAAGGGCTTGCAGAACCAGCTGCGGATCGACGTGCCCGGAACTGGGATTGCATTTACCATTCCCATGAGCAGCATTGGCGGCAAACGGGAATTGGGATTTCTCATTCAGGGACAGGAGTTTGTAAGAGAGGAGGAAGGTACATTGAAAGAGACAAAGCATGAACTGATCGTGGCAATTGCCAATTACGGATATAACACCCAGGTGATGAAAGCAGCAGAGGAGGGTGGCGCAACCGGCGGTACCGTTCTTCATGGAAAAGGGGTAGGAATGAAGCGCGCCGAACAGTTTCTTGGCGTTTCCCTGGTTTCCGAAAAAGAGGTGATCTTCATTGTGGCAAAATCAGAGCAGAAAAATGCCATTATGAGTGCTATCATGGAAAAAGCCGGGATTACCTCCAAGGCCGGAACCATTGTATTTTCCCTCCCCGTAACCAGCACCGCCGGGCTGCGGATTCTGGAAGATGAGGAAGAAAATTCATAAACTCCATATAAACTCCATATAGACGTGGTATACTGCGAATAATGTGTCAAGGTCCGCAATGGTAAATCAGATTTTTTTGCACGCCCCAAGTATTATGAAATCTATTGCGCAACTGTTTATAGGAAAATAAAAGAAATAGGCTTGGGGAAATTTGCCAGATATGGGGAGAGAAAATGAGTTATATTTTTGTGGTGGAAGATGAATTTGATATACAGGAATTGTTGAAAAATTATCTGGAAGAGGCAGGATATCAGGTGTTTTGCGCCTCTGATGGGGTGGAAGCTATTAATCTGTACGAGGAGGAAAAAGAGAAAATTGATTTGGTTCTTCTGGACGTGATGTTGCCTAAAATCAATGGCTTTGGGGTGTTGGAGTTGATTCGGAAATCTTCGTTGGTGCCGGTGATCATGCTCACCGCCCTGGATGATGAGTCCTATCAGATAAAAGGGTACGATCTTCAGGTGGATGAGTATGTGACAAAACCTTTTTCAACGCAGGTACTATTGCGGAAAATAGGGGCAGTGCTGCGACGCAGTGGGAAACATTTATCAGATGAGAAGAACCCTGAGATATTACAGTATGGAGATTTAAAGCTGGATTCTTCCGGTTACCAGGTGTGGGAGGAAGAGCGAAAAGTGGAGCTTACCCAGAAAGAGTTTGAACTTTTGCGAGAGTTCCTTTTGAACAAAGGGCGTGTACTAACCAGGAATCAGCTTTTGGATGCTGTGTGGGGTGCTGATTATTTTGGAGAAGACCGGATTGTGGATACACACATTAAGAATCTTCGGAAAAAGCTGGCAGGGGATTACATTGATACCATCAGAGGAGTAGGATATCGCATTGATAAAATACATAAAAAGCAGAATTAGTGTAAAAATATTTCTTTTAACCATGGTGATCCTTATGGCTGTATCCGGGGTTTCCTATGGCTTCGTGACCGCTTTTATGCCGCGCAGCTATTCCGATTCCCTGAACCGGACGCTGGCAGCAAGGGCGAAGCAGCTGGCAGAATCTTTGTCCGGATATACTTTGGAAAATGCATTATCTGTTATGGAAGAATTCAGCAGTGCGAATCAGTCTAGAGTGGTTCTTCTTGATGAAAATGGTGGAATTGTCAGGGAGTGGAATGGACTTGGGGATGCGCTGATGATAACTTCAGAGATAGAAGGAAGCAGTGAAGGGGTGTCAGAAGAATTTGCCAGTACAGTAGAAACTATGGAAGCAGATAATATCCAGACAGAAGAAGGTGTTTCCATGGTGGAGCAGATGGAACAGCAGGCTATGGGACGTTATGAGGTTGCTTTTAAAGGAACAGATCATAAGTATACCCTTTTTGTGTTTGGCTCTACCCAGCTTGTGAATCAGGCAGTGGAAGCATTGGGGCAGATCCTTCCGTGGATGCTGCTTACTGTTTTTGCGGTATCTTTGCTGATCGCTCTTTTTTATTCCAGATATTTGTCAAAGCCAGTGCAGAAGTTGGGCGCGGCTTCTGACAAAATGGCGAATCTGGATTTCTCGGTGCGCACTGATATGAAGCGTATAGATGAAATTGGGGTTTTATCCAGAAGCCTTGACACAATGGCGGAAAGCCTGGATCAGGCTTTGTCCAGCCTTTGGGAAGCCAATGCCAAACTGAAAGATGAGATGGAACAGGAGCGGGAACTGGAACAGCAACGTATGGAATTTTTTGCAGCAGCGTCCCATGAGCTGAAAACGCCTGTGACCATACTAAAAGGGCAGATTGAAGGCATGGAACAGAATGTGGGAGTCTACAAGGATCGGGACAAATATCTTGCCCGGGCAAGAGAAGTGACGGTTACTTTGCAGAATATGGTTCAGGAAATCCTGGTGATTTCCAGAATGGAATCCTGTGGTTTCTCATTAAAGAAAAAAGAGATGGATATGGCAGAGCTGGTGAGGCTTCAGCTGGCAGACCTGAACGAGCTTTTTGAGCAGAAAAATATGGAACTGGAAATCTTTTTGCCAGAGAAGTGTCCCTGCATGGCAGATTCTGGACTGATGGCGATTGCAGTCCGGAATATTCTGGTAAATGCAGTACGGTATTCACCTGCTGGTGAGAGAATAAGTGTGAAATTATCCACGGATTATAATGTGGATTCTTCCACATCTAACTCTTTTCTACTAAAAGAAGTTTCAGGGTGCCAAAATTCAAGAGAATTGAAAAGTATGAAAAATACAGCGAAGATACTTCTGGAAGTGGAAAACACAGGTGTGCACATAAGCCAACAGGATCTTCCCCGTTTGTTTGACGCCTTTTACCGCGTAGATTTCTCCCGTAACCGCGAAAACGGCGGCAGCGGTCTGGGACTTTATATTGTACGGGAGATTCTGGAACAGCATGGGGCAGAGTATGAGATGAGAAATACAGAGGCAGGTGTGTGTTTCCAAATGGAATTGTTGCCAGTGATCGTATCCCTCCAATGATTCTCCATATTCGCATGTTTCAGACACGCTCTAAGTTGAAACTTCATAGAAATCACAAATTACTTACATATGGAATACAAGAAAATGCTCTATTCTTCTTAATGTAATCAAAAAGAAGAAAGGAGCATTTTTTATGAAAACAATGCAGAAAAACAAAGGGTTGAAAAAAAGAGGAAAAGGGCTGGCACTGGGAATCTGTGCAGCAATTCTGGGTACTGTTGGTGTGGCACGGATACCGCAGACAGTGGCATGGGCGTATGCAGAGAGTTATATGGATGCAGATGGAAAGATGGTAACCAAGGTTTTTCAAAATGGGGACACAGATACTGTGACAGATGAGACCGACGAAGTGACAGCGGCTGAAGCAGAAAATGTTGGAAAATCCGCTACAGAATCAGCAACAGAGGATTTTTTCGTGACAGTTGTGCAGGATGGACAGAATACGGATGATAAGACGGATATAGAGATAGCGCAGGATTCAGCTGCAGATCAGGTTGGGTATATGGCAGACGGGAATAGTTATATTTATAAGGCATTAGGGCTGGAATATGATGAAGAGCAGAAAGCCTGGATGTGGAAAGAAAAACCAGTTTATGCAATCTGGTTTGGAGATGCGGGAATGATCATTTACGGAGATGTAAAGCCGGAAGGTGAGAATTGTCTGCATATTACATGGGAAAGCGGAGATGGAACTGCTACATTTAAGGTGCAGGAAATGACGAAAAACGAGTTGAAGAAGGCGTATTTAGCAGATTAAATTGCTATTTTGTGAATTGGTCGTTATCCCGCAACTTCATTTTTTCTAATCTATCGTTGTCAAAAAAATATCGGGAAAACAATCACTCACCCTCCCCCTTCGTTAAAAGTTCTTACCAACCAACAGGTCCCAGTCAGTATACAGCATTTGGGCAATGTGTATTACTCCAGCGAGCCATTTCAGGCGCGCTCTTAGCGGAGGCGAAATCCAGCGCTTACGTAGACTTATGCGTGAGGGCTCTCCCGAACGCATTAGTCGCAGTTAGCGATTAGTTTGCTGGAGCGTTGCGCCGGCGAGTGAGTAATACACATTGTCCAAATGCGTCCCTCCTGAAGAACTTTTCAACCCACTAAATAGCAATCCGCGGTGGCAAAGAGGAAGTTTCCTTGGCCGCCGCTTTTTACGTTTGAGATTAGAGGAATAAAATAGAAGCACGAGTTTTACAATAGAATAGAACTTATTTTTGAGGAGACATCCTATGCTTGAAAAGGCAATAAGAAAGGCGGTTCTGTCCATTTTACTGGCTAGTCTCATGGTGGGGGCTGGTTGTCGGATTACATATGCGGAGGAACAGCAGCAAACCACAGAGTCAAAAGTGGCTACCGATGACACTTTTGTACAGGCGCCTTCAGCCCTTCTGATGGAAGCCGGTACCGGTACTGTGATTTACGAAAAAGATCCGGACACAAGACGCAGTCCGGCAAGTATTACGAAGATCATGACACTGATCCTGATTTTCGATGCGTTGGAGAATGGTACACTGAAAATGGATGACCTTGTAACAACCAGCGCTTACGCTAAGTCTATGGGTGGCTCCCAGGTATTTTTGGAGGAAGGGGAAACCCAGGATGTGGAGACTATGATCAAGTGCATTGTGATCGCCTCTGGAAATGACGCCAGTGTAGCGATGGCAGAGCATATCGGGGGCAGCGAGCAGGAATTTGTGCGGCAGATGAATGAGCGGGCGGCTGGTCTTGGAATGCAAAATACCCATTTTGTGGACTGCTGTGGGCTGACAGATTCCACGGATCACTACACAACAGCCCGTGACATTGCCCTCATGAGCCGGGAACTGATTACAAAATATCCGAAGATACTGGAATATTCCTCTATCTGGATGGAAAATATTACCCATGTGACCAGACAAGGTTCCAAAGAGTTCGGATTAACAAACACTAACAAGCTTCTTCGCAGCTACGACGGCTGTGTAGGATTAAAAACAGGAAGTACCAGTCTGGCAAAGTACTGCGTATCTGCTGTAGCGTCCCGAAATAATATTACTCTGATTTCCGTGGTTATGGCGGCTCCTGATTACAAAGTCCGTTTTAAAGATGCAGCAGCCATGTTGAACTATGGTTTTTCCAAATGCAGTCTTTTTACAGATGAAAATCCCGAAAAGCTTCCCCAGATAGAGGTTCGAAAAGGAACCAAGCCCACCGCAGAAGTAAAATACGAAAAGAATTTCCAGTATCTCAGCACCGATGGAAAACCCATAGGCGAAGTGGAACGGAAACTGAATCTGGAAACCCAGGTGCAGGCTCCGGTGAAAAAGGGCGAAACTGCTGGTACTCTGGAATACTACAGAGATGGGCAAAAGCTTGGCGAGATCAACATTCTTTTCACTGAAACCATAGAAAAAGCAACCTATAAAAACTGTTTGGAGAAAATAATTACAGAAGCATTTTGACAAAACAGTCCTCGTCGGTTTATAATAAACTCTGTATGAAAATTTTTGCTGATGTCTTACAAAAATATAGCAGCAAAAGCGGAGGGAAAACATATGAAACAAGAGAAAAAACAGCCTGGCAGATTAAAGATGCTTGCAGGCTATTATAAACCATATAAGGGACTGTTTTTTGCAGATCTTTTTTTTGCATTCCTTGGGGCAGCAGTGACACTTGTCATTCCACTGATGGTTCGTTATATTATGAATTCCATAAGTGAAATGTCAGCGGATGAAGCGAAGACCATGATTTTGAAAATCGGGGTGGGAATGCTGGTACTGATCCTGGTGCAGCTTGGAAGTCGTTATTTTATTACCTATTACGGACATATGATGGGTGCTTATATTGAGCATGATATGCGAAACGAGATATTCAGCCATTACCAGAAGCTCTCTTTTGCATTTTATGATAATCAGAAGGTCGGCCAGCTTCTTTCCAGGATCACAAGTGATCTTTTTGATATTACAGAGCTTCTCCACCATGGACCGGAGGATATTCTGATCTCAGTGATCAAGCTGTTCGGAGCACTGATCATTCTTATGAATGTAAAGCCGCAGATGGCGCTGCTGTGTTTTGCAGTTGTAATTATTATGCTGATCTATGCACTGATTTATAATAAAAAGATGAAAAGTGCATTTAAGGAAAACCGTGTGCGCATGGGCGAGATCAACAGCCAGATCGAGGACAGTCTTTCCGGAATCCGTGTGGTAAAATCTTTTGGAAATGAGAAGCGTGAGATTGAGAAATTCCGTAAAGGAAATGAGCGTTTTGTGGATTCCAAGCGTGTGACTTACCGCTATATGGCAGGTTATCATGCAGGCATGGATGCGTTTACCACGCTGATCACAGTTACTGCACTGGTTTCCGGAGCCATGTTCCTGGCAGCAGGAGATTTAAGCGCCACAGATCTTGTGACCTTTCTTTTGTATATTAACAATTTTACAGAGCCGGTTACCAAGCTGGTAAACTTTACCGAGCAGTTCCAGAACGGCTACAGTGGTTATGACCGTTTCCTGGAAATGATGTCCATTGCGCCGGATATTGAGGATGCGCCGGATGCCGTTTCTATGGATCATGTAAAAGGAGATATCCGCTTCGAGAATGTTTCTTTCCACTATGAAGACCACAATGAGAAAGTGCTTTCTAACGTAAATCTGGAAGTGAAGCCCGGTGACTATGTTGCCCTTGTAGGCACCTCTGGAGCTGGAAAGACTACCCTTTGCAGTCTGATCCCCAGATTTTATGATGTTTCATCTGGTGCCATTTATCTGGATGGAAAAGATATCCGAAAGATCAAACTGAAGGATCTTCGTAATCAGATTGGAATTGTGCAGCAGGATGTATACCTGTTTGCAGGAAACATTATGGAAAATATCAGATATGGCCGTCCGGACGCTACCGACGAGGAAGTTATCCGCGCAGCTAAGCTTGCCAATGCTCATGATTTTATTATGGAAATGCCGGATAACTATGGCACAGACATTGGACAGCGTGGCGTGAAGCTTTCCGGAGGACAGAAACAGCGTCTTTCCATTGCGAGAGCGTTTCTGAAGAATCCGCCGATCCTGATTTTTGATGAGGCAACATCTGCCCTGGATAACGAAAGTGAGAAGGTGGTGCAGCAATCTCTGGAACGTCTTGCAAAAGACCGAACCACCTTTGTGATCGCCCATCGTCTTTCCACGATCCGCAATGCCAGAAGGATCCTGGTGCTGACCGAAGATGGAATTGCAGAAGAAGGTACACATCAGGAACTGATGGAGAAGGACGGCGTATATGCGAAACTTTGCAAAGCCGGATTGTGATCGTAAACAGCAATTATATGCGAAAGGATGAATTGCAGAATGAAAGAAATAAGAACCGAAGACGCAGCAGGCCAGATCCTCTGCCATGATATTACACAGATTATAAAGGATGAGAAGAAAGGCGTTCTGTTTTCCAAAGGACATATTGTGAAAGAAGAGGACATTCCGCTGCTCCTTTCTGTTGGAAAAGAACATCTTTTTGTGTGGGAAAAGAAAGAGGGAATTCTTCATGAAAATGAGGGCGCTGATATTTTGTATAAAATCTGTGCAGGAGATTCCATGCATGGAACTGATGTGAAAGAAGGCAAGATCGAACTGGTAGCAGACGAGGACGGAGTTCTGAAAATCCGCAGAGATGCCCTTCTGGCAGTGAATTCTCTGGGGGAGATGATGATTGCTTCCCGCCATGGGGACTTCCCGGTAAAAAAAGGAGATAAACTGGCTGGCACCAGGATCATCCCTCTTGTAATCGAAAAAGAAAAAATGGACAGAGCTGTGGAAGCCGCTGGCCCGGAACCGATTTTTTCCATTCTTCCCTATCATTTTAAAAAGGTTGGAATCGTTACAACTGGAAGCGAGGTAAAAAAAGGTCTGATTCAGGATACTTTTACCCCTGTATTAAAAGAAAAGCTTTCTGAGTACCCCACTGAGGTGATCGGTCAGACGACTCCGGGAGATGACAAGGCACAGATCACAGCCGACATTATGGAATTTATTAACCAGGGTGCAGATATGGTAGTCTGCAGCGGCGGCATGAGTGTAGATCCAGATGACCGTACACCTGGAGGAATCCGTGATACAGGAGCCAGAGTTGTTACTTACGGTGCACCGGTACTGCCGGGAGCCATGCTTCTTATCGCTTACTATGAGAAAGAGGGCAAATGCATTCCGATCCTTGGCCTTCCTGGATGTGTCATGTATGCGAAGCGTACTGTATTTGACCTGGTTCTGCCAAGAATCATGGCAGATGATGAAATTTTCCCGGAAGAAGTTGCTGCATACGGAGAAGGCGGTCTCTGCCTGAGCTGCAAAGTCTGTACCTTCCCCAATTGTGGATTTGGAAAGTAAGCAGGGCCTGGGGCGTGCAGATTGCAGAAGGCCTTTTTCAAACACGCTCTGGAAATTACAAAGTATTTAAGGAGATTTATGGAAAAATTTCGAACTGTAACCTATGAAGTCCATAACCCGAAAATAAAAAAAAGCGTGCGCTTTGCTGTTCTTGCAGACCTTCACGGAAGCATTTTCGGCGAAGAGAATAGTGCTTTGCTGAAAAAAATCCAGGAAAATGCCCCCGATGCCATTCTTCTTGCCGGAGACATGGTGGTCAGGATGGATCCTTTCACCCTGGAAACTGCCAGAAAACTGCTTTGTACACTGGCGAAGAACTTCCCCATCTTTTACGCCATGGGAAACCACGAAACCAAAATGGAAGCCAAAGGGCACCTTTATCGGAATGAGTACCTGAAATATCAGGCAGAGTTGAAACAAAAAGGAATCTGTTTTCTGGCAAATGAGAAGAGCAAAGTTGTTCTGGCTGGCAATTCCTTTGTGGTAAATGGACTGGAACTTCCACTGGAATACTATCACAAGCCTTTTTCCCCGAAGCTCACTTCAGAAAAAATGGAAGAGCTTATGGGAAAGCCAGATCCGGAAGCCATAAATATTCTTCTTGCCCATAACCCAAAATATGGCAGAACCTATTTCCGCTGGGGCGCCGACCTGATTCTGTCTGGACATTACCATGGCGGTGTGCTCCGTTTTTCCAGACATGTGGGAGCCATCAGTTCCCAGTTTATACCTTTTCCAAAATACTGTTGCGGCGATTTTTACAAAAATGGCAAATGTATGATCGTAAGTGCAGGCCTTGGGGAACACACAGTGCCTCTTCGGATCCATAATCCAAGAGAGCTGATTTTTATAGAAATGAAACCGTAAGGGAGAGAGGAAAGCGCATGGCAATTCCCGTAAAACTGAATGTTTTTGAAGGACCGCTTGATCTGCTCCTTCACCTTATTGATAAAAATAAAATTGATATTTATGATATACCGATTGTGGAGATTACGGATCAGTATATGGAATACATTCACGCTATGGAAAAAGAAGATCTTGGAGTTATGAGTGAGTTTATGGTCATGGCAGCCACACTTCTGGATATCAAGTGCCGGATGCTTCTTCCAAAAGAAATCAATGAAGAAGGAGAAGAGGAGGACCCCAGAGCGGAGCTGGTTCAGAAACTTCTGGAATATAAGATGTATAAATATATGTCTTATGAGCTGAAGGACAAAATGGACGATGCCAGCGGCGTTTATTTCCGTGAGCCGGATGTGCCAAGGGAGGTGCTTCAGTATCGGGAGCCAGTGGATCCCTCAGAACTTCTGGCTGGTCTTACTCTTGAGAAATTAAACGCCATTTACCAGTCAATCATCAGGCGGCAGGACGACAGACGAGATCCTATCCGAAGTCAGTTTGGAAAAATCGAGAAGGAAGAAGTCAGTCTTTCTGATAAAATGCTGGAGATGAAAGAATTTGCAAAGACTCACAGGAAATTCAGTTTTCGGGATCTGTTGAAAAAGCAGTGCTCCAAAGTACAGGTAATCGTTACCTTCCTTTCCGTGCTGGAACTGATAAAAATGGGACACATTCATGTGGTTCAGGAAGAGATTTTTGATGACATTCAGATCAATGTTGTGACAGAGCCGGAAACCTGGAAGAATCTGACAGAATTTGCAGAGGAAGAAGGATAGTGTATGGAAATTAAACGATTAGAAGGTGCCGTTGAGGCAATCCTGTTTGCGATGGGTGAATCTGTGGAATTAGGTCAGATTGCGAAAGCAATCCAGCAGGATAAGCCAACTACAGAAAAACTACTCCATAATCTGATGGATAAATATAAGGATGAGGGAAGGGGAATCCAGATCATTGAGCTGGAGGGCTCTTATCAGCTGTGCACCAAACGGGATTACTATGGCTGTCTGATCCGGATTGCCATGCAGCCTAAGAAACCTGCCCTTACAGATGTTATGCTGGAAACGCTGTCTATTATAGCCTATAAGCAGCCTGTGACAAAAGCTGAGATTGAAAAGATCCGGGGAGTAAAAAGCGATCATGCAGTAAATAAGCTGGTTGAGTATAATCTGGTAAAGGAGCTTGGACGTCTTGATGCACCTGGACGGCCGATCCTTTTCGGCACTACAGAAGAATTTCTTCGCACATTTGGTGTTCAGGGTCTGGAAGAGCTGCCGGCTGTGGATCCGGTAAAAATGGCGGATTTTAAGGCTGAGGCAGAAGAGGAAGTACAGCTGAAGCTGGATATATAAGACAGGACAAGTAAGCCACAGATAAACTGCAGACGATATAACAGAACAAGTAAGCCCGGATAAACTGCAGACAATGAAACAGGACAAGTAAGCCGCAGATAAACTGCAGGCGATAAGACAGGAGAGAAAAAATGCCCACAACATATGCACATGATTTGTTTGGTCAGAAAGTATACAGGCAATTGCCCGATCAAGTGAAAGAAATTATTCGGAAAAACGGTGAACTGTATCGGATCGGTCTTCACGGACCGGATATTTTCTTCTATTATTTTATTTTTAAGAATCACGTAAGCAGTGTAGGATACCGTATGCACAAAGAAAAAGCCCGGGCATTTTTTACCCAGGGAATGGCGCAGGTCAGAGAGACTGGTGATGAGGCACTTCTTGCCTATCTTCTTGGCTTTGGCTGTCATTATCT
The DNA here is from genome assembly GCF_027662325.1 of Blautia faecis. Lineage (NCBI taxonomy): Bacteria > Bacillati > Bacillota > Clostridia > Lachnospirales > Lachnospiraceae > Blautia > Blautia faecis. The sequence continues at coordinate 44,802 of NZ_JAQDKY010000022.1, forward strand.
TCTGGACTCTTCCTGTCATCCTTTTGTAAATGAAATGAATGATAAGGGCAGGATTTCCCACAGCCTTCTGGAAATTGAATTTGACCGCTTCCTTATGGAAGAAAATGGGAAAAATCCATATGCCTTTTATCCTTCTGATTGTATCAAAGCAAAACGCAAAAATGCAGCGGAAATCCACAAGGCTTTTCCTCTTGTAAAAACAGGAGATATTCTTCTGAGCCTTAAACTGATGAAATTTATGACAAATCTGCTGGTATGTGACGATGGCGGGACGAGACGGGCGCGTCTGTCGAAGCTTTCCAGCCTTGGAGGAAGAAGAGCACAGTCTGCTTTGATCGATCACTATATGATGGCTCAGCCGGCAGGTGGCAGCAGGGAACCTGTGGAACAGCTGAATACATTGTTTGAAAAAGAGGTGAAAGAGGCACCGGCAGAATTGCTGGAGCTGTATCAGCTTTCCCAGGAGGACATGCTGTTGTCTGAGCGATGGAATCTGACTTACAATGGTTAGCTGTGATATACAAACTGAAAATTGAACCAATTTCAGGGACAGGTATTTTGTAAGATACCTGTTCTTTTTATCAGGCAAAACTTGTAGAGTGAGCTTTGCATAGTTTGGGACAGGTCCGCGTAAAATACTATAAACGGAATGTGGGGTGGACTATGAAAAGCAGATACAGATTCTTTTGTTTTACACTGACTTTTGTACTTGTTTTATGCACTGCTGCCCAGGTGTCAGGAAGCACTGGCACAGATGAAAAAAAGGCTGTCAGTTCCATTGTGCAGATGATACCGGCAGCTGTTGATATGAAAGAAACAGACGGACCTGGAAATCTCTATGCCTTATCAGCAGTTCTTATGGATGGGGATTCTGGCCGGGTACTGTACGAAAAAGAGGGCTATACAGCTCGTCCGAATGCCAGTACCACAAAGGTAATGACCTGTATCCTTGCCTTGGAAAAGGGCTCCGGTGATGATTATGTAATGGTGTCAGAAAATGCGGCCTCTCAACCAGAAGTAAAGCTGAATTTAAAGGAAGGGGAGCAGTATTACCTGGAAGATCTTCTTTATTCTTTAATGTTGAAAAGCCATAATGATACGGCTGTGGCAATTGCTGAACACATTGGCGGTTCTGTGGAAGGGTTTGCAAAAATGATGAATGCAAAAGCAAAGGAGATTGGCTGCACGAACACTCATTTTGTTACGCCGAACGGTCTTGACAGTGCAGATGCAGGAGGCATTCATCAGACTACCGCAAGAGATCTGGCTTTGATCATGAGCTATGCTGTGAAAAATAAAGCATTTCTTCATATCACACAGACCAGGGATTATTCTTTTTCTGATATTACAGGAAAACGTCAGTTTTCCGTCCATAATGCAAATGCATTTCTTGATATGACTCCGGATGCCATTTCAGGAAAAACCGGTTTTACAGGAAATGCGGGTTATTGTTATGTGGCAGCCTGTGAAAATGAGGAAAGAAAATTTATTATTTCCCTTCTTGGCTGCGGCTGGCCGAATAATAAGACATATAAATGGAAAGATGCCATGAAACTGCTGGAATATGGCAAAGCAAATTTTCACAAGGAAACCTATTGGCAGGAGCCGGAGATTCCGGCTATACCAGTAAAGGATGGGACTGACGAAAGCAGCGGGAAAGAATCTGGTAAGGAAAACCAGGAAAATTCCGGGAGAATTTTCACAGAAACTGGGACAGGTTTCGCAGATGTATATATAAATGGCCAGATCCAGGCATCTGATTCTGACAAAAAGAAACAGATCCTTCTGAAAGAAGGGGAAAAGATTACCTGCCATCTGCGTATTGAGAAAAATTTGACAGCACCTGTGAAAAAGGGGCAGAAAATTGGTCAGGTCACTTTTAGCCTTGGAGAACTTGTCCTGGATAACTATTTTGTGACAGCAGATCGCAATATTGTCAAAATCACCTATTTATGGTGCGCAAACAAGGTGTTTCATGACTTTTTTCACTAAAAAGCCTGACGGAATATGTATGATATATAAAAAAATCCCCCGAAAATCGAGGGATTTTTTTGCATAAAAACACGGAAAACTATTGAAAAATTGTGTGAAAAAATGTACAATTAGAATCGGCAGAATTTTTGGTTATACTTTTAAATTATTATAAAATGGAGGGCAAGAAAGAATGAGTAACGCAACACAAAGTTTAGCGGGCACAAGAATCACTTCTTTGCTTGACGCGAACAGTTTTGTTGAGATCGGCCAAAGTGTAACAGCCAGAAATACAGATTTCAACATGACTGAGAAAAAAGCACCTTCAGACGGTGTTATTACCGGATATGGTGTAATCGATGGAAATCTGGTGTATGTGTACAGCCAGGATGTTTCCGTACTGAACGGAACCGTTGGTGAAATGCATGCCAAGAAGATTACCAGACTTTATGATATGGCTATGAAGACCGGTGCTCCGGTGATCGGCCTGATCGATTGTGCAGGTCTCCGTCTTCAGGAGGCAACTGACGCATTGGAAGCATTCGGTGAAATTTATATGAAACAGACTCTGGCATCCGGACTGATTCCACAGATCACAGGTATCTTCGGTACCTGCGGTGGTGGTATGGCACTTGTACCGGCACTGACAGACTTCACATTTGTTGAAGAGAAGAAAGGCAAACTGTTTGTAAACACCCCGAACGCCCTTGAAGGCAATCACGTTTCCAAATGTGACACATCCTCAGCCAGATTCCAGAGCGAAGAGACAGGTCTTGTAGACGGAATCGGCACTGAGGACGAGATCCTTGGAAAAATCCGTGAACTCGTAACATATCTGCCATCTAACTGCGAAGACACTGATTCTTACATGGAGTGCACAGACGACCTGAACCGTGTATGCGAGGATATTGAGAACTGCACAGGTGACACAGCCATTGCACTTTCCAGAATCGCTGATAACGGCCAGTTCTTCGAGGTAAAAGCTGACTACGGCAAGAGCGTTGCTGTTGGATTTATCAGACTGAACGGCGCTACCGTTGGTGCTGTTGCAAACAGAAGCGAGAGCTATGATGCAGAAGGCAAAAAGGTATGGGAGTCTGATGGAACCCTTAGTGCACGCGGTGCAAGAAAAGCAGCAGAGTTCGTAAAATTCTGTGACGCTTTCGAGATCCCGGTACTTACTCTTACAAATGTAAACGGCTTCAAGGCTACTGTATGTGGCGAGAAGATGATGGCGAAATCTGTTGGAACACTGGTTCATGCATTTGCAGATGCTACTGTTCCGAAGGTTAACGTTGTGATCGGCAAAGCATTTGGAACCGCTTACACAGCTATGAACAGCAAAGCAATCGGTGCAGACATGGTATATGCATGGGAGGACGCAGAGATCGGTATGATGGATGCTGACCTTGCAGCTAAGATCATGTATGCAGGCGATGACGCAGCAGCTCTTACTGAGAAAGCAGCTGAGTACAGAGAACTTCAGAACTCTGTTTCCTCTGCAGCAGCAAGAGGATATGTTGACACCATTATCAGCCCGGCTGATACAAGAAAATATGTGATCGGTGCATTTGAAATGCTGTTCACAAAAAGGGAAGAACGTCCGTCCAAGAAACACGGCACGGTCTAAGCGAGGTGGAGCATATGAAACAGATTTTTAAGAAAGTATCCTCCCTTTGCACAGTACTTCTCATGATGGCAGTTCTCACTCTTACCGGAGCTTCCTCCGTATGGGCAGCTGATGAGGTAGATGACTCGGTAAAGCAGACTTTGGTCACTACTGCTGAGGGACTTACCGATACCATCATTGCTCTCAGTGATGAAGATATTGAGAATTATACCAAGTCATCTGATGAGTTTACTGTTGGTGCAATGACTGCATGGGCAGGCTCCAAGGATGAAGTTGGGGCTTTAAAGGAGAGAACCGGAGAGACAGAGGTGAAGGCTTCTGACGATGGATATACCGTTACTGTACCGGTCTCCTTTGAGAAAGCAGATGCAAATTTCGTTTATATTTTCGATGCTTCTACAGGAGCACCTACATCCCTTACTGTTGATGTACAGTACTCCATGGCTGAGACCTTAAGAAGAGCTGTTATGAATACTATCATGGGTATTGCGATCGTATTCATCGTTCTTATTTTCCTAAGCTTCCTGATCTATCTGTTCAGATTCATCCCGAATCCGGAAGCAAAGAAAAAAGCTCAGGCAGCAGCCCCTGCACCTGCTCCGGTGGCAGCACCAGTAGAAGTTGCAGAAGCAGACGATACAGAACTGATCGCGGTTATCGCAGCAGCAATTGCAGCAGCTGAGGGAACCACTACAGATGGATTCGTTGTACGTTCCATCCGCAAAATCAATCGTAAAAAGAGATAAATACAGGAGGATCCTAAAATGAAAAGTTATACAATTACCGTTAACGGAACAGCATATGAAGTAACTGTTGAAGAGACAGGAAGCGTTTCTGCACCAGCAGCTGCAGCTCCTGCAGCAGCTCCGAAGGCAGCACCTGCACCGAAGGCAGCTCCGAAGGCAGCAGCCGGAGCAGGTGCAGTTAAGGTTGCAGCTTCCGTACCTGGAAAGGTTCTGAAAATCGCAGCAAGCGTTGGACAGGCTGTAAAAGCCGGAGACAACATTGTAATCCTGGAATCCATGAAGATGGAGATCCCGGTTGTAGCTCCTCAGGACGGAACCGTTGCAAGCATTGATGTTGCAGAAGGTGCCTCTGTAGAAAATGGAGATACCCTGGCAACAATGAACTAAGTCGGGAGGTAATAGGATGTCTTACGTAGCAGACACTTTGTCCAACCTGATCCATCAGACCGCATTTTTTAATCTGACATGGGGTAACTACCTGATGATCGTGGTTGCTTGTGTATTCTTATATCTTGCCATTGCAAAGGGATTTGAGCCTCTGCTGCTTGTTCCCATTGCATTTGGTATGCTCCTTGTTAATATTTATCCGGACATTATGGCAAATCCGGAAGACATGTCCAACGGTGTTGGTGGTCTTCTTCATTACTTCTACATCCTTGATGAGTGGAGTATTCTTCCTTCCCTTATCTTTATGGGTGTAGGTGCCATGACAGACTTTGGTCCGCTGATCGCGAACCCGAAGAGCTTCCTGATGGGTGCTGCAGCACAGCTCGGTATCTATATGGCTTACTTCCTTGCAATCTTCCTTGGATTCAACGGAAAAGCAGCAGCAGCAATCTCCATCATCGGTGGTGCAGATGGTCCGACCTCCATTTTCCTTGCAGGTAAGCTTGGTCAGACTGCTCTTATGGGACCGATCGCCGTGGCGGCATATTCTTATATGTCACTGGTTCCGATCATCCAGCCTCCGATCATGAAACTGTTTACCACTGAGAAAGAGCGTAAGATCAAGATGGAGCAGCTTCGCCCTGTATCCAAGCTTGAGAAGATCCTCTTCCCAATCGTAATCACAATCGTTGTCTGCATGATCCTTCCGACAACAGCTCCTCTGGTTGGTATGCTTATGCTTGGTAACCTGTTCAGAGAGTGCGGCGTTGTAAAACAGCTTACAGAGACAGCTTCCAATGCACTTATGTACATCGTAGTTATCCTTCTTGGTACATCTGTTGGTGCTTCCACAAGTGCAGAGGCATTCCTGAATGTGGATACTTTGAAGATCGTTGTATTAGGTCTTGTGGCATTTGCATGTGGTACTTTCGGCGGTGTTATGCTCGGAAAGGTTATGTGCAAGCTTACAGGCGGCAAGATCAATCCGCTTATTGGTTCCGCCGGTGTATCTGCGGTACCTATGGCAGCCCGTGTTTCCCAGAAGGTTGGTGCTGAGGCAGATCCTACCAACTTCCTTCTGATGCATGCAATGGGACCAAACGTTGCCGGTGTTATCGGTACAGCCGTTGCTGCCGGAGCATTTATGGCTATTTACGGAATCTAATAATGATACCAGAAATTCGGATTTTTCCCGGCTTTCTATAGTGAAACCGGGAAGTCCGGATGAACTAAATAAATAAGGAGAACAATTATGGCAGAAATTGAAAAAAAACCTGTTAAAATTGTGGAAACCATTCTGCGTGATGCACATCAGTCCCTGATTGCAACCCGTATGACAACAGAGCAGATGCTTCCAATCGTTGATAAACTTGATAAAGTAGGCTACCATGCAGTTGAGTGCTGGGGCGGTGCTACTTTCGATGCAAGCCTTCGTTTCCTTCATGAGGATCCGTGGGAAAGACTTCGTAAATTACGTGCAGGATTCAAGAACACAAAGCTGCAGATGCTTTTCCGTGGCCAGAACATTCTTGGATATCGTCCATACGCTGATGATGTAGTAGAGTATTTTGTTCAGAAATCTCTGGCAAATGGTATCGATATCATCCGTATTTTCGACTGTATGAATGACCTTCGTAACCTTCAGACTGCTGTACATGCTGCAAACAAAGAGCATGGCCATGCACAGGTTGCTCTTTCCTATACACTTGGTGATGCGTATACTCTTGAGTACTGGACAAGCATTGCAAAACGTATCGAGGAAATGGGTGCAGACTCTATCTGTATCAAAGATATGGCCGGTCTTCTTCTTCCATATAAGGCAACTGAGCTTGTTACAGCCCTGAAAGAGACTGTTAAGATCCCGATCGATCTTCATACACATTACACCTCTGGTGTAGCTTCCATGACTTACTTAAAAGCTGTTGAAGCTGGTGTTGATATCATCGATACTGCAATGTCTCCATTTGCACTGGGTACTTCCCAGCCTGCAACTGAGGTTATGGTTGAGACCTTCAAAGGCACTCCATATGATACTGGATTTGATCAGCAGCTTCTTGCTGAGATCGCAGACTACTTCCGTCCAATGCGTGACGAGGCTCTTGAGAGCGGCCTTCTGAATCCGAAGAACCTTGGCGTAAACATCAAGACTCTTCTGTATCAGGTACCAGGTGGTATGTTATCCAACCTTACTTCCCAGCTGAAAGAGCAGCATGCAGAAGACAAGTTCTATGATGTTCTTGAGGAAGTTCCGCGTGTACGTAAAGACCTTGGTGAGCCGCCGCTTGTTACTCCGTCTTCCCAGATCGTTGGTACACAGGCTGTATTTAACGTTCTCATGGGCGAGAGATACAAGATGGTTACCAAAGAGACAAAAGATGTTCTCAGCGGAAAATATGGTGCTACAGCAAAACCATTCAATCCAGAAGTTCAGAAGAAATGTATCGGTGACACACAGCCGATCACATGCCGTCCGGCAGATCTTCTTGAGAATGAGCTGGGCAAACTTGAAGGCGAGATGGCACAGTATAAAGAGCAGGATGAGGACGTTCTGTCCTATGCACTGTTCCCACAGGTTGCTACTGACTTCTTCAAGTATCGTCAGGCTCAGGAGAAAAAGGTGGATGAGACGGTTGCTGATACCAAAAACGGAGCATATCCGGTTTAATCAGTGAGGAATAATTTGTCAGTGTCTGGCCTATAGACACTTTGCTGACAAAAATAATGAAAGACACGTGCAGAGAAGCCTTTTGCACGTGTCTTTTTGAAAAATATAAGTAAAATTTGTGTAACTTTCGGTAGTTACTGAATAGTTGCAAATCTGTTTTATGAAAGGTATGTAAATGAGTAAAATACTGATCATAGGCGGCGGTGCTGCCGGAATGATGGCCGGTGTTTATCTGGCAAGGGCAGGACATGAGGTCCACATCCTGGAGAAAAACGAGAAACTTGGAAAGAAAGTGTATATTACAGGAAAAGGCAGATGCAATGTTACAAATAACTGTGACACGGAAGAACTGTTCCGGGCAGTTATGTCTAACCCGAAATTCCTGTACAGTGCTTTCTATTCTTTCACGCCCCAGGATGTAATGGAATTCTTTGAAGAAGCGGGAGTTCCACTGAAGACAGAGAGAGGCAACCGGGTTTTCCCTGTGTCTGACCATTCTTCAGATATTATCCGCGGTCTGGAACGGGAACTTAAGAAAGCTGGTGCCCATATCCATCTTCGCACAGAGGTGAAAACGGTGAAGGTCAGTCCCTATGAGGAACCGGACGTGGATGAGAAAAAGGCACATCACAGCCGGGTAACAGGTGTAGAACTGGCAGATGGAAGTTTTATGGAGGGCGAGCATGTTCTGGTTGCCACTGGAGGACTTTCCTATCAGTCAACAGGCTCCACAGGTGACGGCTATCGCTTTGCGGAGGAAACCGGCCATAAAGTAACGGAGCTTTCTCCGTCACTGGTTCCTCTTAAGACAAAAGAGGATTATATCCCAAGACTTCAGGGACTTTCCTTAAAAAACACCGAACTTACGATTAAGTCAGGCAAAAAGGTGCTCTTCCAGGATTTTGGCGAGATGATGTTCACCCACTTTGGCGTGACAGGCCCCATGATTTTATCTGCAAGCGCACATATTGGCAAACAACTGCAGAAATCCGGAGAACTGAATGCTTATCTGGATCTGAAGTCTGCCCTTACCATGGAACAGCTGGATGCCAGGATTCTGCGGGAATTTGAGGCAGGACAGAATAAACAGTTTAAGAATGTGATCGGCGTACTTTTTCCATCATCCCTTACACCTGTCATGCTGGAACTGGGTGGCATTTCTCCGGAAAAAAAGATACACGATATTTCCAGGGAAGAAAGAATTCACTTTGAAGAACTGGTGAAAGCTTTCCCATTTACCATCAATGGAATGGGAGAATATAAAGAAGCAGTTATTACAAGAGGCGGTGTTTCTGTGAAGGACATTCAGCCGGGAACTATGGAATCCCGAAAGGTAAAAAATCTCTATTTTATTGGAGAAGTGCTTGACCTGGATGCGGTAACCGGTGGCTATAATCTTCAGATTGCCTGGTCAACTGCGTATCTGGCAGCCATGGCATTGAAAAATGGATGAAAATCTGTTATAAATGTAAGAAGTGAAAAAACTGCGATTTAAGAGGAGGTAACAGAGAAAATGGGATGTAACATTGCCATTGACGGGCCGGCAGGAGCAGGCAAAAGCACAATTGCAAAGAGAGTGGCAAAGGAGCTGTCTTTTATCTATGTAGATACAGGCGCTATGTACCGCGCCGTAGCACTTTATCTGCTGAGAAATGAAATTGACGGAACAGATGCGGAAGCAGTTGCAGATAACTGTCAGAGCGCTGAGGTTTCCATTCGATATGAAAATGGAGAGCAGGTTGTAATTCTTAACGGTGAGAATGTAAATCAGTATATCCGTACGGAAGAGGTTGGAAACATGGCATCCAAAACATCTGCAAACCCGGCGGTAAGGGCACATCTTCTCAATCTTCAGAGAAATCTGGCAGCAAAGAACGATGTTGTAATGGATGGCAGGGATATTGGAACTGTAGTTCTTCCGGACGCACAGGTGAAGATTTATCTTACTGCCAGCGTGGAGACAAGGGCTAAGAGACGTTATGATGAATATCTTGCCAAGGGCGAGGGTGCTGATCTTGAAGAAATCAAGAAAGACATTGAAAACCGGGATCATCAGGATATGACAAGAGAGATTTCCCCGCTCCGGCAGGCTGAAGATGCCGTGCTTGTAGATTCTTCTTTCATGAATATTGACGAAGTTGTAGCTGCAATTCTCGGAATCTACAAAGATAAGGTGGAATAACCATGGAAGTGAAGGTTGCGAAAACAGCAGGCTTTTGTTTTGGCGTACAGCGTGCTGTAGACAAGGTTTACGAGCTAATCGGCAGTTGTCCTGACAGGCTTTTTACCCTGGGTCCAATTATTCATAATGAAGAAGTAGTGAATGATCTGGAAAAGAAGGGGGTCAGAGTGGCATCTGAGGATGATCTGAGAACACTTCCTGAGGGCAGCACGGTTGTGATCCGCTCACATGGTGTGGGAAAAGAGGTTTATGACCATCTGGAAGAATACGGACTTTCCTATGTGGATGTAACCTGTCCCTTTGTTCTGAAAATTCACCGGATCGTAGAGAAAGAGAGCAGGGCAGGCGCCCATATTGTGATCATAGGAGACCCGGATCATCCGGAAGTGGTAGGAATCTGCGGCTGGTGCATGGGACCTTACACGGTAATTCGGACTGAGCAGGATGCACTGGATTTTGTGTTTCCGGCTGACAAAAGCATATGTATTGTGTCTCAGACAACATTTAATTATAATAAATTTAAAGATTTAGTTGAAATTCTTTCAAAAAAGAGGTATGATAATACTGTTTTAAATATTCTTAATATTTTAAACACTATTTGTAATGCTACCGAAGAACGGCAGAGAGAAGCAAAGAGCATAGCCGGAGAGGTAGACACTATGTTAGTCGTAGGAGGCCGACATAGTTCCAATACTCAAAAGCTGTTTGAAATATGTAAAAAGGAATGTGAAAATACTTACTATATACAAACACCTGTAGACTTGGATTCAGATATGTTCCAATGCAGTAGTTATGTAGGTATTACAGCAGGGGCTTCAACCCCAAAGAAAATTATTGAGGAGGTTCAAGAACATGTCAGAATTAAGTTTTGAACAGATGCTGGAAGATTCCGTAAAAACAATCAGAAATGGAGAAATCGTACAGGGAAAGGTCATCGATGTGAAAGAAGATGAAATTATCCTGAATATTGGCTATAAAGCTGATGGTATTATCACCAAGAGTGAATATAGCAATGATCCTTCCGTAGTACTCACAGACGCTGTACATGTAGGTGACTCCATGGAAGCCAAAGTGCTTAAGGTAAACGATGGCGAAGGCCAGGTTATCTTAACCTACAAGAGACTTGCTGCAGAGAAAGGCAATAAACGCCTTGAGGAAGCATTCGAGAATCAGGAAGTATTAAAAGCTCCTGTAACTCAGGTACTTGACGGTGGATTGTGTGTTAACGTTGAGGAGACACGTGTATTCATTCCTGCAAGCCTTGTTTCCGACACATATGAGAAAGATCTCAGCAAATATGCTGATCAGGAGATTGAGTTCGTTATCACAGAGTTCAATCCAAGAAGACGTCGCATCATTGGTAACCGCAAACAGCTTCTTGTTGCTGAGAAAGCTAAGAAACAGCAGGAGCTTATGGAGCGTATCCATGTTGGCGATACAGTAGAGGGTGTTGTTAAGAACGTTACAGATTTTGGTGCATTCATCGATCTGGGCGGCGCTGACGGACTGCTTCACATCTCTGAGATGTCCTGGGGCAGAGTAGAGAACCCGAAGAAAGTCTTCACAGTTGGTGAGACTGTAAAGGTTATGATCAAAGATATCAAGGGCGAGAAGATTGCTCTTACAATGAAATTCCCAGAGGAGAATCCATGGCTTACAGCTGCTGAGGATTTCGCTGTTGGAAACGTAGTAACTGGTAAAGTTGCACGTATGACAGACTTCGGTGCATTTGTTGAGCTTGCACCTGGCGTAGATGCACTTCTTCATGTATCTCAGATTTCCAGAGAGCACGTTGCAAAACCATCTGATGTGCTTACAATCGGACAGGAAATCCAGGCTAAAGTTGTTGATTTCAATGGCGAAGACAAGAAGATCAGCCTTAGCATGAAAGCTCTTGAGGCTCCGGCTGAGGAAGAGTCTGTAGAGGAATAATTTAACCAAGAGGGAAGTGTTGTGCATTTCTCTTATCCCATGTAACTAACCGCCATTCACAGGATTTGTGAATGGCGGTTAGTTTTGATATCATGAATATGATGTTGATAAAAAGACATTGTCTGTTAGAGCGTGTCTGGAAAAGGCTTTCTGCAAGATGTGCGTCACAATTTGCGGGAGATTTTGTCCGGATGAAGGCGCCGTAGCGAGCTACGACAACCGAATTCGGGTGAATCTCCCGCAAGTGGGGTGTTCAGATTGTGGGAATGATTTTTCAGATACGCTCTGGGGATGATGTCTTTTTTACGTGAGATTTTATATGCTTTGGAAGTTAGAGTATGTTTGAAAAAGGTTTTGGGAATTTTGAAATATAGGTTGAAAGTTTATTTTAATTTCCAAAATAAATATTCCAGGGTATGTATTAAATATTGCTTTTGCTTTTCTTCATTTTCCAGAAATTCCTCTGTGCATGGAAACCAGGTATAACAGGTCTCTCTTGTAGCAGATTTTTTCAGTCCTTTTTCCATAAATTTGCTAATAGATTTAGGGACTGCCATGTCCTCTCCGGGCAGATAATCATAACTTTTGTAATCACTGTAATATTGGCGGATACGGCCATTTAAAGGCTTTACAAGGAGGCTTACCAGGTTGTCCTGACCTGTAATATAGAATTCTTCTGTGCCGTTAGAAAAGGAAGCGGGCAGGCTGTAATGGGGGTTTATCTGCAAAATCAGATTGTCCCCGTCAAAATCAGTTCCGCGAACAGTAAATGCACCATCCCTGAGCGCAAGATACCCCATCATCTTAAACACATCTCCAAGTCCGAGAAGATCTTCCATATTGTGTCCCATAACCGTATCCAGGTCTGTCTGCTCCTGGTGTGCCATATATTTTTTATAGATTTTAATGCATTCCCCGCCATTACAGTAAATGCGCTTCTGTTCTCCTAGAAAGGCTTCCATCTGTTCCTGCTTTAACCCTGGGAGCTTTAAAAATCCCTTCAGAGGGCGAAGCACTTTATACAGGTCAAAAGAAGAAATCCCCTCAAAAGGATCTGGCAGCTCATAGAATTTATAACGAGCCTGAAGGTAAGGCTGATCAAAAGAATCTCCATTGTATTGGATGGTACAGCTGAAATTTTTTATAAATTCTGAAAAAAACTCCAATAATGCTTTTTCTTCCCGGAAATCGGGTGCAAGCCACTGATATAGCTGCCAGGAACCAGATTCATAGCAAACTGCACCAATTAAATATAAAAAAGATGAATTTCGTCCCAATCCAGTGGTTTCAATATCATAAAATAATGGTGAAAAATTGACACCCTCAGCAGCATTTCCAGATAAATTTTTAACAGTCTCAAAGTCCGGAAAACCTTGTAAAATCGGCATTTTTTTAACAATCAGCATGTTTATACTCCTTTCATGGATTGTATTTAATTATACACAATTTTTTTATTTTTAGGTAGTGAATTTTTTCATAAAATGCGGTATAGTAGAATGTATAGAATAGTCAGAATATATAAAGAAAAGGAGAAACCTATGTGGGATTTAGCAATTAATGGAGTGGATTTCTATCACATTGCCAATTGGTTTTACATATACAGTTTTCTTGGCTGGCTTTGGGAAACCTGCTACGTGTCTGTGCGAAAGGGCAAATTGATAAACAGAGGATTTATAAATGGTCCCCTGTGTACCATATATGGCTGTGGAGCTCTTGCTGTATACTTGATTCTTCTTCCCATCAGTGATAATCTGCTTCTTTTATTTGTGGGTGGAGTTGTAGTCGCCACTGCACTGGAATATGTGACAGCAGTGTTGATGGAGAATATTTTCCACACATCCTGGTGGGATTACAGTGATAACAAGTTTAATTTCCAGGGACGTATCTGTCTGGGCTGTTCCCTTGGATGGGGGGTGTTTACCGTTGGGCTTTTCAGAGTGCTTCATCCGGTAGTTCAGGAATTTACAGAATTGTATACCAGAAGAACTGGAGAGGTGGCTGTCTGTGTAATTACAGTCGTTTACATTGTGGATTTTGCTTTTTCTGCAGCTGCCGCTTTCCATTTGCACGAGCGTATTCCTGCATGGGAGCAGGCACTGGATCAGATGCGTGCAGAACTGCTTGTACAGGCGCGTGAGAAGATGGAGAATCTGGAGGAGAGCAGCGGACTTTCCAGAGATAGAATCAAGAAACAGTTAGAGAATAAGCTGGGACGCCTTGATGATGTTGCACTGATCAAGGAACTGGAAGAGAAGAGAACTGCTATGATGTCAGATATCTCTGAAGAGCTTCAGAAGCGTAAAGAGGCTATGGCTGGAAAGGTCAGCCACAACATGCAGCGTTTTGTAAAGGCATATCCAAATCTGAACCGTGGATATAAGCTCCATAAGAAATATGGATTTGGCAGGAAAAATAAAGACGCTGAATAAATACTCAGACAAAAGTGATATTAATAATATAAATCAAACAGACAATAAATCAGGTTGCTGCAGACAAAAGAGTCAGTGATCAATAATATAAAGGCGGTGAATATTAGTGCGATTAACTTTTAAAGGAGGCGTACACCCCTTCGAGGGGAAAGAAATGTCAAAGGACTGCCCGGTGGAGAAATATCTCCCTAAGGCAGATCTGGCGTATCCATTGTCCCAGCACATTGGTGCTCCGGCGAAGCCTGTGGTTGCAAAGGGGGACCACGTGCTTGCAGGCCAGATGATCGCAGAAGCAGGCGGATTTGTATCTGCCCCTGTTCATGCTTCTGTATCCGGTACGGTGAAAGGCATCGAGAAACTTCTGACAGCTACCGGAAGTATGGTAGATTCCATTATAGTGGAGAATGACGGACTGTATGAAGAGGTGGAATTCCACCCGGCAGATCCGGCTTCGCTTACCCGTGAGGAGATTATCGGAAGGATTCGCGATGGCGGTGTAGTAGGTCTTGGTGGTGCAGGCTTCCCCACACATGTGAAGCTTTCCCCCAAGGAGCCTGACAAGATTGAATACATATTGGTGAACGGTGCAGAATGTGAGCCCTATCTTACAAGTGATTACAGGCGCATGATGGATCAGCCGGAGAAGGTTGTGGAAGGACTGAAAATCGTAGTCGGACTTTTTCCAAATGCAAAGGGCTGTATCTGCATTGAGGACAATAAGCCGGATTGTATTGCCAGAATGAAAGAACTGGCTGCCGGAGTCCCGAATATCGAAGTAAAAGAACTGATGACCAAATATCCCCAGGGTGGTGAGCGTACCCTGATCTATGCAGTGACAGGAAGAGAAATCAACTCATCCATGCTTCCAGCAGATGCCGGATGTATTGTAGATAATGTTGAAACAATATGCAGTATTTATGACGCAGTGGCACTTGGAAGACCGATCATGAAGCGGATTTTCACAGTAACTGGTAAGGGCATCAACCGTCCGGCACATTTTGAAGTCTGTACAGGAACGGATATGGCCGAACTGATTGACGCAGCCGGTGGCCTGAAGGAGCATGCCGGTAAGGTGATTTCCGGCGGTCCTATGATGGGATTTGCTATGTATGATCTTCATGTACCATGTGTGAAGACCTCTTCTTCCCTTCTGTGTATGCAGAGTGACCCGGTATCAGATGCGAAAGAGGAAGAGACAGCCTGCATTAACTGCGGACGCTGTGTAAGTGTCTGTCCCGGACATGTTATTCCGGCAAGACTTGCGACCTTTGCACAGCGCGGCGATATGGAGAGCTTCCAGAAGTTTGATGGAATGGAATGCTGTGAATGCGGCTGCTGCAGTTACATCTGTCCGGCCAAACGTCCGCTGACCCAGAGCATTAAGTCCATGCGTAAAATGGTTCTGGCAAGCAGGAAGAAGAAATAATAAGGGGGAAGAAACGAATGGAACAAATGTTTAATGTATCATCTAATCCCCATGTCCGGGCAAGGATGACCACTGCAAAAATCATGCAGCTGGTTGTCATAGCGCTTTTGCCTGCTGCCCTTATGGGAATTTATAATCATGGATTAAAGGCTCTTGCCGTTCTGGTGGTATCCACCGGTTCAGCAGCGCTTGCAGAGTGGTTATATGATCATTTTATGCACAAAAAGAACACTGTGAAGGATTTCAGTGCAGTGGTAACCGGACTTCTTATCGGCCTGAATATGCCGGCAGGAATTCCGCTCTGGATCCCGGTGCTCGGCAGTATTTTTGCAATTATTGTGGTAAAACAGCTTTTTGGCGGTCTTGGACAGAACTTTATGAATCCGGCCCTGGCAGCCCGCTGTTTCCTTATGATTTCCTTTGCCGGCAAGATGACAGATTTTTCTGTATCAGACAGCTTTAAAGGTGCAGTTGACGGTGTGACAGGCGCCACTCCTCTGGCCGCTCTTCGTGACCATGGCTTTGTGGCAGGCTCCTCCGTTCCGGTTAAGAATCTGATTTTTGGTAATATCCAGGGAACCATCGGAGAGACATCTGTAATTGCCATCCTGATCGGCGCAGCAATCCTGCTTTGCTACAAAGTGATCAGCGCCAGAATTCCGCTGACCTATATCGGCAGCTTTGCAGTATTTGTGATCATCTACATGCTCGCTTCCGGCAAAGGCTTTGATGTAAATTATCTGCTCACCCATCTTTGTGGTGGTGGCCTTATGCTTGGTGCATGGTTTATGGCGACGGACTACGTTACAAGCCCCATTACACCAAAGGGGCAGTATGTATATGGCGTCTGTCTTGGTGTTCTTACCGGAATTTTCCGTATTTTCGGAGCTTCCGCAGAGGGCGTTTCCTATGCGATTATTTTCTGCAACCTGCTGGTACCTCAGATTGAGCGTTTCACCCGTCCGGTTGCTTTTGGAAAAGGAGGCGCGAAGAAATGAAAAATAAGATCGTAAAAGATACTCTTGCGCTGACCGTGATCACACTGGTTTCCGGGCTGCTTCTTGGTCTTGTAAACGATATTACAGCAGGTCCGATTGCAAGCCAGCAGGCGAAAGAGAAAGAAGAGGCATATAAGGCAGTATTTGCTGATGCAGCCAGCTTCGAGACAGTTACAAGCGGTGAGGATACGGATCTGGAAAGCTATCTGGATGAAAACGGTTTCAAAGCTCAGAATATTGATGAAGTCATGCTGGCAAAGGATGACCAGGGAAATGAACTTGGCTATGCCTTTACCGTAACAACCTCAGAAGGCTATGGCGGGGACATTCAGTTTGCCATGGGCGTTCAGGATGATGGAACTCTGAACGGAATTTCCATTTTATCCATCAGTGAGACCGCTGGTCTTGGTATGCGTGCAACTACAGATGATTTTAAAAATCAGTTCAAGGATAAGAACGTAGAGAAATTTACCTACACAAAAACTGGTGCCACCTCTGATGATGAGATCGATGCTTTAAGTGGTGCGACAATTACCACAAATGCCATGACAAATGGCGTCAATGCAGGACTTGCCGCATTTCGTTATGAGAAAGGGGGCAGCCAGAAATGAAAAAGAATACACCATCTGAACGACTGATAAATGGTATTATCAAAGAAAATCCTACTTTTGTGCTGATGCTTGGTATGTGTCCAACACTGGCCATCACCACATCTGCAATCAATGGTATCGGAATGGGACTTACCACAACGGTGATTCTGGCAGCATCCAACCTGATGATCTCCCTGCTCCGTAATTTTATTCCGGACAGTGTGCGTATGCCTGCTTACATTGTTGTTGTAGCATCCTTTGTAACAATTGTGCAGATGCTTCTCCAGGGCTTTATCCCGTTTTTGTATTCTTCCCTTGGAATTTACATTCCGCTGATCGTTGTAAACTGTATCATCCTGGGAAGAGCAGAGGCTTATGCATCCAAGAACAAACCAATTCCCTCACTTTTTGATGGTATTGGAATGGGACTTGGATTTACTTTAAGCATCACCTGCATCGGAGCAGTACGTGAGCTGATCGGTGCCGGCAGTATTTTCGGCAAACAGATCCTTCCTCTTGCAGACGCTGCAGCAGGAAAAATGGGCTATGAGCCGGTAACCATCTTTATTCTTGCACCTGGCGCATTTTTTGTCCTTGCATTTTTATCTGCGCTTCAGAACAAATTCAAGATTGGTGCTGCAAAACGGGGCATCGATCCAAGCAATCCGGATTGCAAGGGTGGCTGTGCTTCCTGCGGAAATTCCATGTGTTCGGGAAAAAGGGGGTAAGAGAAGATGAAAGAATTATTACTGATCATTGTAAGCTCTGCGCTGGTAAATAACGTAGTCCTGAGCCAGTTCATGGGACTTTGCCCTTTCCTTGGAGTCTCCAAGACTACAGATACGGCAGCTGGTATGGGCGGTGCGGTTATTTTTGTAATCACCTTGTCCTCCTTTGTAACAAGTGTGATCTACAAGCTGATCCTTCAGCCGCTTGATCTGACTTACCTTCAGACCATTGTGTTCATTCTGATCATTGCAGCACTGGTGCAGTTCGTAGAAATGTTCCTGAAGAAAAGTATGCCTTCTCTTTACAAAGCACTTGGCGTGTATCTGCCTCTGATCACCACAAACTGCGCAGTTCTTGGTGTGGCTCTTACAAACGTGCAGAAGGATTACAATATTCTGGAAGGCACTGTAAACGGTTTCGCAACAGCATTTGGTTTCTCCATTTCTATTGTGCTGATGGCAGGAATCCGTGAGAAAATTGCCTACAACGATATTCCGGAAGCTTTCCAGGGATTTCCAACCGTTCTTCTGACAGCTGGACTGATGGCGATTGCGTTCTTCGGATTTTCAGGATTAATTTAAGGAGGCGTCGGGATGAATATTAGTGCGATTATAGCAGCAACAATTCTGGTTGCAGCAGTAGGCCTCTTCATCGGTGTTTTTCTTGGAGCAGCCGGAAAAAAATTTGCTGTTGAAATTGATGAGAAGGAAGTTGCCATAAGAGAAGCTCTTCCTGGAAATAACTGTGGTGGCTGCGGATATCCGGGCTGTGATGGTCTGGCAGCAGCAATTGCCAAAGGTGAAGCGCCTGTAAACCGTTGCCCGGTAGGCGGCGAGCCTGTTGGGAAAATAATTGCCGGTATTATGGGACAGGCGGCAGTTGAGACTGCCCGTCAGGTAGCTCATGTAAAATGCTCCGGAACCTGTGAAAAAGCGAAAGAAGAGTATATTTACACTGGAGTGGAAGACTGCGAGATGCTTCCTTTCGTGCCAAACGGCGGAGCAAAGACCTGTACATATGGCTGCTGTGGCTTTGGAAGCTGCGTAAAGGTCTGTCCATTTGATGCCATTCATATTGTAGATGGCATTGCAGTAGTAGATAAAGAAGCATGTAAAGCCTGTGGTAAATGTGTTGCCAAATGTCCGAGACATCTGATCGAGCTGATTCCGTACGATCAGAAGATGGCTGTGGACTGCAGTTCCCATGATAAGGGCAAAAAGGTAATGGCGGCTTGCGAGATTGGCTGTATCGGCTGTAAGAAGTGCGAAAAAACATGTCCAAACGGTGCAATTACCGTGGAAGATTCCTGTGCACATATTGACTATGAGAAGTGTACAGGATGCGGAGCATGTAAGGAGGCCTGCCCGAGAGGGGTTATCCGGGAGGCATAAAATAAAAATGAAAAGCCTGTATTTTCAGACTGTTGGCATAGAATGTAAATTTTATGAGAACCAGCAGCTGGAATACAGGCTTTATTCTTGGGGTTAGAGCGTGTTTGAAAAATTATTCCCACAATCTGCACGCCCCACCCCGCGGTATATTTTGCCCGAATTCAGTTGTCGTAGCCCGTTACGGCGCCTTTATTGTGACATACATCTTGCAGAAAACCTTTTTCAAACACGCTCTATTGTGCTATGATATTCTAATCGGGTTTTCCCGGAACGTTTTTATATTTCAATAAACAAAAGAGGAGACATGCATATGATCTGGAAATTACTATGGCTGTTTCTCATCTATTCCTTTGCAGGATGGGTGCTTGAGACAGTTCTTGCATCCCTGAAACAGAAGAAATTCGCAAACAGAGGTATTATCAACGGTCCGTTCTGTCTGATCTATGGATTTGGAGGATTCTTCATTACTGCATTTACAAGAGAACTGACTGGCATCTGGCTGTTTCTTGGCTGTGCCATTGTAGCCTCCCTGCTTGAGTGGATCGCCGGTCATTTAATTGAAATGTGGTACCACGAAAGATGGTGGGATTACCGGAATATCAAGTGGAATCTGGATGGATATGTCAGCGTACCGACCTCCTGTGTCTGGGGTCTTCTTGGTGTATTTGTGATCAAAATTGGAAACGGGCTTTGCATGTCTTTGTACAGTCTTCTTCCGGGACTTATAAGCAGAATTCTCATACTGGTTCTGATGGGATTTCTGGCAGTGGATGCTATTGCCACACTGACCATCCTTTTTGGGCACAGCAAGAATCCTGAAAGATGGATCGCTGCTGACCGGGATATTGATTCCGCAACAAAGAAGCTTGGGGCAAAAATTGATGATGTTGTAAATCGTCGAATTACCAAAGCATATCCTCAGAAGCAGCACACGGAGAGCGAAGAGGCACATCCGGAGATTTTTGCCTACGGCTGCAGCTTTTATAAAATCGTACTGCTGTTTTTTATCGGCGCATTTCTTGGAGATATTACAGAGACTATTTTCTGCAGGATCACAGCCGGATATTGGATGAGCCGCAGCAGTGTGGTATGGGGAGATTTCAGTATTGTGTGGGGCCTTGCCATTGCAGCAGTTACAGCTCTTCTCTACAAATACAGAAACCGCTCCCAGCAGTTCCTTTTCTGGATGGGTACATTTCTTGGTGGTGCCTATGAATATATCTGCAGTGTTTTCACAGAAATTGTATTTGGAACTGTATTCTGGGATTACAGTGATATCCCGTTTAACCTTGGCGGCAGGATTAATCTTCTGTATTGCTTCTTCTGGGGATTTGCAGCAGTGGCATGGTTTAAAATATTCTATCCGCCTGTTTCCAGGCTGATCGAGAAGATTCCGGTGAAAATTGGAAAAATCATTACCTGGCTTCTTATTATATTTATGCTTGCTGACGGAATTGTATCCAGCGCTGCACTTGCGCGTTATAATGCCAGAAGCAATGGCATAGAAGCGGAAAACAGCTTTGAAAGCTGGGTGGACAAACATTTTGACGATGAGCGGATGGCGCAGGTATATCCCAAGGCAAAGAAGGTTGGTTAAGGACTTGTTTTAACCGAATAATTGCTTGATATAAATTCTAGAAGTTATAATAATGCTGTCAGTGTGAAAGGATTTTTTACACCGACAGCTTATTTTTTGCGTGTGTCCAGCAAAG
>NZ_JAQDKY010000023.1:0-9925 GCF_027662325.1 Blautia faecis
CTAAATCTTGACATAGGACCAAAATCTCGAAAGGGCTTCTATAAGTGCCTGTAAGTTACACTGATGATATGTACTACTACTATTTCCGAAACCTTCTCTGGTCTCAGTCCTGCCAGCGTACACGGCTTCTATTACATATCCGTATCTGCGCTGAACTCTCGCCTGGCACTGTTTATCTGTTTCCAGATAAATATTGACTTTCACAGCTTGATTCCCCCTTTCTTTAAATTCGTCTGTTCAATCTGATCAATGTGTAATGGCGGTAATTGTACCCAGTTACCGGATTTTTCCCCTCAAAGAGCTCTGCTATGTAGTAGCCTTTCTTAGGCTTCACTTTCTTAGGCCAACGCTTCAGTTCCTCTGGCTTTGGCTCTGGAAGCGGCATGTTCCTGGAATGGCTGTAGTTTGCTTCACTAAGTCTGGGCTTTGCCAGGGTTCCGTCTTGTTTCTTTTCCCTGGTTTTCTCATCCTTTGTGATGTAATCAGCCAGTTTCTGGAAATCCTCTTCCGGGCACTTACTCTTCCTGATCTGAGTTACATATACTCCACCATAGGGCCAAGCCCTTTCAACAAGACTTGCCGTATTTCCAATATCGTTGATAATACAATGTATATGCCAGGCTCCCTTCGTCCCCCGCTCAATGTTCCGGATCCAGAAGAGCACCCTGTCTTTTTTCCTGTAAATCTTTCTTAGCTTGTCCATCATTTTCAAAAACTGCTTCTTGGCAGTGTCCATATCTGGAGGTCTGTTCTCTGGCTTGTATGTAAATGTCACCCAAAGATCACCTGGTGAAAAATATTCCATCAGTCTGAGTCTTGCCCTCTTGGATTTATTCCAGGCGTTTACTCTCTGAACATCTTCCGGAGTAAGCTTTCTCTTAGGCAGTCTCTCCTTCCCCTTAGCTCCATACTTGCCATCATGATTCTCTTCCACATACAGGATATCCTTCTTCTGCAGATACCAGGTTTTACGCTTTGTTTTCATACCAAAAGGCTCCTAAGTTTAATATCTTAATCGAGTACTAAACAGGGGAATTTCACCCCTGATTTTTCTTACATTCTTGACTTTTTAGTGGCCCAATGATATTATGTAATTGGTTGATTACATATGGACCTGAGTCGATGCCCCCCTTGCATCGGCTCTTTTCTTTAGTTTACATAACTTTCTTTTTTCTGATCTGTTCCAGCTCTTTTTCAACATCTTTTCCGCTGTATTCTGTCAGAAGCTTTCCAGAGATGTTATAAGTCCACTTGGTGGACATCTTAATCGCTATTCCAATCGGCAGTTTTCCCTGCTGCATCGCAACACGTACAAACTGCGGGGACGTGTTGAGAATTGCAGCAGCTTCAACTGGTAATATTTTCCCTGTATTCATTTTTCCTCCTTTCCTTTTACGCACGCTCAAACACCTGCATTCTTTTGTTGACTTTCCACCAATTTTCTCCTATTCTGTAATTACATAGAATTCGAAAAAAACTTAACTGTTATTTTTCATTAGGGAGGTATTGCATTGGATAAAAAACTTCAAATATTTATTTCTTCTACATACACCGATTTAATATCTGAGCGTCAATCTGCTGTACAAGCAATCCTAAATGCAGGTCATATTCCAGCTGGTATGGAACTCTTTACAGCTGGCAGCGAATCTCAATTAGAAACCATATATAATTGGATTGACAATTCCGATATATACATGCTTATTCTAGGTGGAAGATATGGCTCTATCGAACCAAAATCCAGAAAAAGTTATACGCAATTGGAATATGAATATGCTGTTGCTCATAACATTCCTTTTTTTGCACTTGTTCTAAGCGATAAGTTCCTCGACACTAAGATCAAAGAATCTCAAGATTTTCATTCTATCCTCGAACAACAACATCCAAGAGAATTCAATGACTTTAAAGAACTTGTCACAAGTAAAATCGTCGAATTTGTAGATGATGAGAAAGACATTCAACTCGGTATTTTAAAAGCCTTAAATGCCATCCAACAGCATCATGAACTCCGCGGATGGATCCGGCCAGACTCGGTTCCCAACATTACATTTCTTTCTCAAACCCTGCAAAATCTGACTTCTGAAAACGAAGCTTTAAAAAGCAAACTTGCCCAGCAATCTGATGAGCGTTTTGGAGATTTTTCATTTGATGATCTTGTAAATATTTTTTCAAATAAGGAATTTGAAATTCCTGAAGATGTTGTATACTATTTTTCTGTCTCCAAAATAACAGCTCTTCAACTATTCACCTTGAAATATGGAACATTTTGCACCGGTGTAACCAGTAACGCTACTCGAGGTAAGACTTCAAATTTTTTCTACACCCAATGTTTTCCATATTTCGAAAGCTATGGTTTAACAGCATTAACACCTATCGACACTTATGTACAACGTTTCCAGGTTACTGATCTTGGCAGAAAATTTTTTGCTCACTATGACGCAAAAAAGCATTTATAAAAAATCTTCTATCTTGATGTCCCAGCCGCTATTTTTTCTCTGCGGCTGAACATCTACCTTGAACAATGCATCCATTCTGATAATCTCTGTGCTCCGCCCAGCCATCATCCTCAACATTTCAAGCAATTCTCCAACATCTTGCAGGGTATATTTTCGCTTTTCACATTCCAGAAGAATATCTCTTGCATAGTTCAATGTTTTCATTGAATCGGAATTACCATTCATTTCAGGCGATTGTTCTTCTTTTGTGATTCCTATAGCCTTTAAGTACGCTTCTCTTTCCTTTTGTTCCTCATTCATGCCTTCACCCATCTCCTTTACTCTAAGTTTCATTCTCCCCCACTATTATCCTGCCTGCTTTACTTCTACTTCCATTGCATTTCTGGCTCTCAGGAGTTCTGAGTTATTCTCCATCAACTTAAGGCTTACAATATCCATCTGTTTCAGATTCTGTACGATTACTGTGATACGCTCTTTCTTTTCTTTGGTCATATTTTTCGCCTACCTTTCTTTCAAACTTGACTTTCTTTTTATTCTCTCCTATTCTTTAGGTACAGGGCACTGGCATGCCCGAGTTTTATGAAAGGAAAACAAATGCCAATGAATAAACTTACATTTTGTCCACTCATTAATAATGAGTGCCGTTCTGACTGTATTTTTCATGTTCCGCATAATATAGCTTTGAATAATGGAAATACAGCTCAATGTGAATTAGCCGCTTTTGTCTGTTGTTCTGATGAAACTGCAATTCAAGCTGTTTCTGAAGCTATAAAAAATCTTCATAGCTAATTTTGACTAATTCACCAACTTTTGTGTCCTGTGCGATTTTCCTTTTTACATAATCTAAAATCGCATAGGATTGCTCTACAGATATTTCTCTTTCGTGGAACATCTCAATTATTGCTTCACAGATTTCATAGTTCTTCTTTTCTGCAAGCATAAATCCCATCCTCTCACCTCGCTTTCTGTTATCCTGCTTTCTGGGTTTCCATGCTTTCTTTCATGATGTTCATTCCTTCAGCTACTCCCAGGAGTCTTTCTTTTTTAGAATCTGGAAGATTAGGAACAATTTCTGAAAGGCGTTTCAAGATTTTTTTCTCTTTTTCTGACATAATGTTCACCTCTCTTTTCTCGTTGTATTTTCCTACGCCTTAGTTGTACTATATCACCATCGTGTTGTGTTGTCAACTATTTTTCCACAACTTAGTTGTATTTTTATATTGACTTCTGTTTTAACACGATGTATACTTGGTTTTAAAGAAAGGAGGACAGCATGGAAACCATCAATGACAGAATTGGATTTGTATTAGAGCGTTCTGGAAAAACTAAAACCGCTTTTGGGGAATCCTTAAATGTTTCTCAACAATATATTTCTAAATTGGTAAGAACCGGAAACCCTAGTGAACTATTGATTGATGATATATGTGAGAAATATCATATCCGAAAGGATTGGTTGTTAAAGGGAGAAGGAGACCCAGATCAGCCCCTTGATCGTCAAGATGAAATTGCCAAGCTTACGGCAGATCTGTTCAAGGGTGAAAAGAATTCCTTCAAGGAACGTCTTATCTTCGCTCTTGCTAACTTGGACGAATCTGAGTGGGAGCTGCTGGAGAAAATTGCGGAAAAGATTGCAAAAGAAAAGGACTAAGGATTTCCTCAGTCCATCAACCTTTTAATGAGTTTGTAGATAAATGATAAAAGTTCATCATCTTCTATTTTTTCTATAAGCTCACGTATCTTTTCCTTTTTTTCTTCTGTGCTCATATGTATAACCCCTCCGTTCTCGCTTGTTCGAACGTTTGTTCGTTTTTAATATACACCATTTATATTTGAAGTGCAATATATTTCACAAACATTTGTTCGTTTAACATTATTTTTTATACTTATTATACGATAAACAGAGGGATTAATTTTGCTTGAAAACACAATCGTCCAGTGTACTGGACACTTATTTGTACGGTGAATCAAACAGATCTACCATCCCGACTTTCAGAGCCTTGGCAATCCTTTCTAAGTTGTCCAGGGTTGGTGAATACTTCTCGATCATAATATTGTTGATCGTGGATTTCGGGATCCCGGTCATGTTCGACAGCTGCCGTACAGATACATTTTTTTCATACATGATTTGTGTTAGTAATATCTTCATACTACTATTATCTACAAAAAGACATTGTTTATTCTGCAAGCAATGTAGAAATCGGGAGGGTTTATGAACAAGAAAATGTTAATGACTTCTGGATACAACTTTGAAGGATATACTATCACTGAATACCTTGGAGTTTTTTCTGGAGAATGTGCCTTAGGTACCGGATTTCTAAGTTCTCTGGGTGCAGGAATTTCAGATTTTTTGGGCACCAACAGTAAAATGTATTCGAATAAATTAAAAGAAGCAAAAGAATATGCATTGGATCAGCTTCAAAGTCAAATTACTGAGGCTGGTGGAAATGCAATAATTGGGCTTGATATTGATTACGTTTCTTTTTCTGCTGATATTATGGGCGTTGTTGCTTCCGGTACCGCAGTTAAATTAGGCGAAATCCCTACTTCTGTTGAAGACATCGAAACTCAAAGATATCCAATAAACGCAACCAACAAGGGATTATCTTTTCGTCCTTCTTCTTTATACATAGAGACTTTGAATAATAGCAAGATTTCATATTCACTGGAATTATTTCATTCTGACGAATGCTCCGTGTCAGCTATTATGGCAGATATAGAATTCACTGATGCTTTCCAAAGAGAAAATATTATAAAAAACGTTGTTTTCTCTGGTTTCAAAGAAAAACATAAAAAGTATCTTATCAGTGATTCTATTTTACAGGATTTTCCTGCTGACTATTTGAAACTATTAAGTGGTATTCGGGTAACCGTAAGAAAATATATTTCAGACAATCAATTAATCGAACTTGTTGACTCTGAAATCGAATATGACTCTTTATCTGATTCACCGCAAGGTGATCCAATGGCTACAGCTTCCGAATTGCTTTCCGTTGCTGAGGGGCTTTCAAACGCTAAAGAGATTTATGAATACGTTTTTTCATACAACGAAGAGCATGGCGGTATTATTGATCAGAAATTGATTTCTGGTCTTGAATCGCAAAAGAGCATTGAACGTTTTTATGGAAATCATAAAGATACGGCAATTAAGGAAATAAAGAAATTTTTCAATTTAGAATAAATAAAAACCGCCCCAGTGTTACCAGCACCAGAGCGATTTGTGAATAATTTGCAGTGTAAAGAAAACTGCTATAATCATTCCATAGCAAGATTATTATAGCACTTTTCTTTACACCTGCAAAGGTGTATTTTTTATACTCTTTTTTAGAAGAAAGGTGATGTTATGAAACTTCCAAATGGATTCGGTTCTGTATATAAGCTATCTGGCCGGCGCCGGCGGCCATGGGTGGCAGCCAAAACCTTCGGATGGGAATTTGATGAGAAAGGTCAAAAAGTAAAACAGAAGCAACAGGCAATCGGATATTATGCTACCAGACAGGAAGCAATGACTGCTCTTGTACAATACAATGAAAATCCTTATGATCTGAATTTTAATAAGACAACTTTTTCGGAAGTGTACGAAAAATGGTCTGAAGAATATTTCCCCACACTCAGCAATGCTTCCAGCATACGTACGATCACCGCAGCTTACAAGTACTGCACTCCTCTTTATGATATGCGAATAAAAGATGTCCGAGTCGAACATCTTGAAGGAACCATTCATAGTGCAAACGTAGGATCCAGCACTAAGGGACGAATGAAGAGTCTGTTTAACCTTATGTATAAATGGGCTATGAAACATGAACTTGTGGATAAAAATTATGCAGCCTTATGTGATGGTGTTAAAAGAGAACGTCCTACTATTGTCCGCATTCCTTTTTCTGAACAGGAAATTACAGCCCTTATGAAACATCCGGAAATACCATTCGCAGATATGATCCTAATCGGAATTTATTCCGGATGGCGTCCCCAGGAACTGGCAGTTCTGAAAGTTGCAGATGTGGATCTGGATAATATGACATACACTGGTGGACTAAAAACAGATGCCGGCCGTAACCGCCTGGTTCCAATTCATCCACTTGTTGCTGATCTGGTCCGTAAGAATTATGAGCAAGCAGTCGGTATGGGAAGCAAATATCTTTTCAATGATCCGGACGGTCAGCAGGGCACTTACCTTACATATGACAAATACCGGGGACGTTTCAAGAAGGTTATGGCACGACTGGGAATGGATCACAAGCCCCACGACACCAGACACACTTTTATTACGAAAGCCAAAGAAGCAAATATGAATGAATATATTCTGAAAATGATCGTCGGACATGAAATTGCAGATATCACAGAAAAGATATATACTCACCGTACTGTGGAAGATCTGAAAAGAGAAATGAAAAAGATAACAAAATGATTGGCGGCAGGCATTGTCCTGCTGCTTTTTTGTGGTAGGTTTGTTAGTTACTTGTCAGTTGCGCCTGTCGGTTACCTGTTAGTTATTTGTTAGTTACCGCCATTTTTTCATGTATTTTCATGCTGTTTTGCAAGAAATCCCGATAGTAACAAAAATGCCGTAAACCCTGGAGTTTACGGCACTTTCAACGCTTTTAC
The DNA here is from genome assembly GCF_027662325.1 of Blautia faecis. Taxonomy (NCBI): domain Bacteria; kingdom Bacillati; phylum Bacillota; class Clostridia; order Lachnospirales; family Lachnospiraceae; genus Blautia; species Blautia faecis. The sequence continues at coordinate 7,056 of NZ_JAQDKY010000023.1, forward strand.
AATTTATATAATCAGAACTTGCCAGCCTTAGCAGCTTCCTCTACAGAAACAGCTACAGCAACAGTAGCACCAACCATCGGGTTGTTACCCATTCCGATAAGACCCATCATTTCAACGTGAGCCGGTACGGAAGAGGAGCCAGCAAACTGTGCGTCAGAGTGCATACGTCCCATAGTATCTGTCATACCGTAGGAAGCAGGACCTGCTGCCATGTTGTCTGGGTGAAGAGTACGTCCTGTACCACCGCCGGAAGCAACGGAGAAGTATTTTTTACCCTGCTCGATACATTCTTTCTTGTATGTACCTGCAACCGGATGCTGGAAACGAGTCGGGTTAGTGGAGTTACCAGTGATGGAAACACCAACGTTCTCGTGATGCATGATAGCAACACCTTCCTGAACATCATCTGCACCGTAGCATTTTACAGTAGCACGAAGTCCGTTTGAATATGGCTTCTCATAGATTACGTTTAATTTAGCTTCTTTGTAATCGTATTTTGTCTCAACAAATGTGAATCCGTTGATACGGGAAATGATCTGGGCAGCATCTTTTCCAAGTCCGTTCAGGATAACACGTAATGGTTTCTGACGTACTTTGTTTGCTTTCTCAGCGATACCGATAGCACCCTCAGCAGCTGCGAAAGACTCATGTCCTGCTAAGAAGCAGAAGCACTCTGTCTCTTCCTCAAGGAGCATTTTACCAAGATTTCCATGTCCAAGACCTACTTTTCTGTGGTCAGCAACAGATCCAGGAATACAGAAAGCCTGAAGTCCTTCTCCGATAGCTGCAGCAGCGTCAGCAGCTCTCTTGCAGCCTTTCTTGATTGCGATTGCAGCACCTACTGTGTAAGCCCATGCAGCATTCTCAAAGCAGATCGGCTGAATTTTCTTAACCTGGTCATATACATCAAGACCAGCGTCTTTTGTGATTTTCTCAGCTTCTTCGATAGAGCTGATTCCATAGCTATTTAATACAGAATTGATCTGAGCAATTCTTCTCTCATATCCTTCAAATAATGCCATTTCTGTTCGTCTCCTTTCGCTTGTGGCTTACTCTTTTCTTGGGTCAATAATCTTAACAGCATCAGCTACACGGCCATACTGACCTTTTGCCTTCTCCCATGCAGTGTTAGGATCATCACCTTTTTTGATAAAGTCAGTCATTTTTCCAAGAGAAACGAACTGATATCCGATTACTTCGTTGTCTTCGTCAAGAGCAATACCTGTTACATAGCCCTCTGCCATTTCCAGATAACGAACTCCTTTTTCCTTGGTAGCGTACATTGTACCAACCTGGGAACGAAGGCCTTTACCAAGGTCCTCAAGACCTGCACCAACAGCAAGACCGTCATCAGAGAAAGCACTCTGAGTACGTCCGTAAACGATCTGAAGGAACAGTTCTCTCATTGCTGTATTGATTGCATCACAGACAAGGTCTGTATTTAATGCTTCAAGAATTGTCTTACCCTGAAGAACCTCTGCTGCCATAGCTGCAGAATGTGTCATACCGGAGCATCCGATTGTCTCAATAAGGGCTTCCTCGATTACACCATTCTTAACATTTAAGGACAGTTTACAGGCACCCTGCTGAGGAGCACACCAGCCTACACCATGTGTAAAACCAGAGATATCTTCAATTTTCTTTGCATGGACCCACTGGCCTTCTTCCGGGATCGGAGCTGGCTCATGTTTTGCACCCTTAGCTACTGGGCACATGTTTTCAACTTCAGTAGTGTAAATCATTTTAAGACTCCTTTCAGTGTTGATTACTTAATCGTTGTTAAAGACCTAACAACCTAGTGTTATTTTCTCACAAAATTCTTCATTCGTCTAGTCATATTTTGCAAAATTTACGAAAAAATTGTCGGTACCATTTATTAGACTTGTCTTGTAGAAATTTTATTTTCATGATAAACTACATAAGAACATTCCGATCACAGCTGCCACCTGGAACTTTCATAGCAAAAAGCATCCGGAAATACTTTATATTCAAAACAGGAGGACTTACATAGATATGTCATCGCAAACCTCAACTTCTTTTATGCCCGAAAAACTGAGAATCCTAAGCGGTAGTGCCCTGAAGATGCTGGCTATGGCGATTATGCTGATCGACCATACCGCTTCTTTTCTTCTGCGTCACTACCCGCCAGCCATAGCGCCCTGGTTTCAAATAGGCAGCACCACTTATTCCCTATACCGGGTAATGCGTGATGTGGGGCGTGCAGCTTTCCCTATTTTCTGTTTCCTGCTTGTGGAAGGGTTCCTTCACACCCATAACCGCTTTAAATATGGTAGAAATCTTCTGATTTTCGCCTGTATTTCAGAAATTCCATGGAATTTTGCACAAAATGGCACTCTGCTGTATCCAGATAAGCAGAACGTTTTTTTCACCTTATTTCTGGGATATCTTGCATTCTGCCTGGTCGAACGCTTTGAAAAAAATGCTTCCATGCAGCTTGTCTGCATGCTGTTGCTTCTTGCAGTCTCCTATTTTCTCAAAGCAGATTACGGATATAAAGGCTTTGTATTTCTCCTGATCATGTACTGGCTGCATCAGCACAAATCTGCACAGGCAGTTATTGGAAGCTGCTGGCTGATCTATGAATGGAAGGCTTGCTTTGCTTTTATTCCTTTGAATATGTACAATGAAAAACGGGGATTTATTCAGGGGAAATGGGTAAAATACCTCTTCTATGCTTTTTATCCGGTACATATTGCTATACTGACCGTAATCCGCAAGATGTGGTTTGGAATTTAGAACAGCTATGATATAAAAATCATTTATGGACATGTCCAGAAAAAACGGCTTGACAGAATTCATTTTCTGCCAAGCCATTTTATTAAACTAGAGCCTGTTTGAAAAATCATTCC
>NZ_JAQDKY010000023.1:9935-64502 GCF_027662325.1 Blautia faecis
AATTCTTTGTTACAATCTCGTCTTTATTCTTATAAATGCTGTTTGCCGGAACGCATCCACGTACTGGAGAAAGCGGATAAATGTTAGTGTTTCTTCCAATCACAGTTCCCGGATTCAGAACCGAACCACAGCCAACTTCTACATGATCTGCCAGCATGGCACCAAACTTCTTAAGTCCTGTCTCAATCTTCTCCTCGCCGTCTTTTACAACAACCAGTTTCTTGTCTGACTTTACATTGGAGCAGATGGAACCTGCACCCATATGGGATTTGTAACCCAGTACAGCGTCTCCTACATAATTGTAATGGGGAACCTGCACATTGTTAAAAAGGACTACATTCTTAAGCTCTGTGGAGTTTCCCACTACACAGCCCTCTCCTACAAGAGCTTTGCCGCGGATAAATGCACAGTGGCGCACTTCTGTATTCTTGCCGATGATGGCTGGTCCGTTAATGCAGGCGGTAGGTGCAACCTTGGCAGATTTCGCAATCCAGATATCCCCCTCCAGATAGTCATATTCCTCTGGATCCAATGTTTTTCCCAATTTCACAATGAAATCACCAATCTCCGGAAGAACTTCCCACGGATAGGTTTTCCCCTGGAAAAGCTCTCCTGCGATGGTCTGGGTCATATCCAGCATGTTTGCGATGGTAAAATCTTTTAACATAATACATCCTCCTCATATAAATCTAATTTAATGAATGATTTCCTTTATTCCCCAATCTGTATCAGAGCGTGTTCTGCCTTTTTTTCATAGCAGTTTCCCGCTCCGGCTTCTTATAAAACTGCGCAGCTGCATCAAAAAACTGCCTCAGCGCATACTGAAAATGACTGTCCTCCACCTGTTTGGTACGAATCCTTACAAAGTGCTCCAGCTTATCCATATATTCCTGCTCTGTAATAGATCCCTCTGCTACATAGGTAAGTCCCTTCTCCCAGCTGGCAGTCAGTTCCGGGTTCAGAAGCTGACGGATAGAACAGTTTACCACATCATAAATCATTTCCCCCTGAAGGGTAGGTGTGATCACCTGGGTTTTCTTATTCAGAGACAGATATCTGATATTAAACAGCTTCTTCAAAATCTCTGCTCTGGTGGCGCTGGTACCAATTCCGCTTCCCTTGATCTGTGAACGAAGATCCTCATCCTCGATCAGCTGGCCTGCATTCTCCATTGCCAGGATCATAGAACCGGAATTGTATCGTTTCGGTGGAGATGTCTCTCCTTCCTTGATACCAAGACCATTTATGTTTAGTATATCACCCTTTTTCAGTTTCTGCAATGCAGCTAACAAAGCTTCGTCGCAGGAAATCTCACCTTCTCCTTCACTTTCGGGAGTTTTTCCGGAAGCTTCTGCCATACTCTTTTTTGCAAAAGAATTTGCAGCAATCTTCAGATACCCTTCACTAAGCAAAACTTTAAAAGAAGAAAAGAAAGATTCATTCTCCATTTTCGTCACAAGGCTTACCTTCTGATAAACAGCCGGTGGATAAAAAATGCTTAAAAATCGTCTCACAATCGTCTCATACACCCGCTGTGCTGTCAGAGAAAGTCCCTTTAGTGCGCCAAGTCCCTGGCCAGTAGGAATAATAGCATAATGGTCTGTAATCTGTTTGTCATTGGTGTAACGTGTCTTCGCGATATTTTTGTATGCGCCAAGCTCTAACGCACCTTGCGCAGCTTCCCCGGCCTGAGGATAATTCCGAAGCCCGGAAATATTCTTATAAATCTCCTTTGCCACAGCTGTCGATAAAACTCTGGCATCTGTTCTGGGATATGTGACCAGTTTCTTTTCATAAAGATCCTGCACAATGGAAAGAGTCTCATCCGGACTGATCTTGAACAGTTTGGAACAGACATTCTGAAGCTCTGCCAGATTAAACAGAAGAGGCGGATTCTTATTTTCCTTCTTTCGCTCAATCTTCTCCACCGTACATATAAGAGGCTGCTGTGTACTTAATTCAAAGATCAGCTTCTGGGCATTTTCTTTTTTCTTAAAACCATTTTCTTTATATAAAACAGGGGACTGGAAATAGCGGCTGCCTTCTACAGCTCTCCACTCTCCTTCAAAGCTTTCTCCTTCAAGAGCAATGCTGCTCACAACTCTGTAAAAAGGTGTTTTCACAAATGCGCGGATTTCCCGCTCGCGGCGAACTACCATCCCAAGGACACAGGTCATAACCCGTCCAACGGAAATTGCCTGGTATTTGCCTCCAAGATAATTGGTTACGCTGTTTCCATAACGCAAAGTCAGTACACGTGAGAAATTAATTCCCATCAGATAATCTTCTTTTGCCCGAAGATAGGCGGCTGCGGCAAGGTTATCATATTCTGAGATGTCCTTTGCCTCACGGATTCCCCGAAGAATCTCTTCTTCAGTCTGGGAGTCGATCCACACACGCTTCTGCGTCTTGTCTTTCACTCCCGCCATCTGTGCTACCAGGCGGTAAATATATTCACCTTCACGCCCGGAGTCGGTACACACATAAATGGTATCAATATCAGGTCTGTTTAAAAGCCCTTTCACGATCTGGAACTGTTTTTCCACGCCAGGTATCACTTCGTATTTAAAATCATGCGGCAAAAAAGGCAGGGTATCTAAACTCCACCTTTTATATTTCATATCATATTTCTCAGGATAGCTCATGGTGACCAGATGTCCCACACACCAGGTCACCACGCAGGTATCAGACTCGATATAGCCATCCCGTCTTTGTCCGCCAGATTTTAAAGCTTTCGCAAATTCCTGAGCCACGCTGGGCTTCTCTGCTATGTATAAAGCTTTTGACATATTATTTATCTGCGCTCATCTTTCTTAATGGCCATGCCAGTAAAAGAGCACCTCCCACCATATTTCCTATGGTTACGATCAGCATACTCTTCAGCATGAGACCAACGGAAAGGCCATCTACCAGACCAAGGCTTACTACAAAAATTCCCATGTTTGCAATGCAGTGCTCAAATCCGCTGAAAACGAATGCAGAGATACACATTACGATCATAAGGAATTTACCGGTTTCACTTTTCAGCTTAATTCCGCAGAGTACACCAAGACATACGAAGAAGTTACACAAAATTGCACGCATGAACATCTGTCCCATAGGGATCGTCAGCTTGTTGTTAATAAAGCCTGCGAAATAATCTGCTGAGCCGGATGCACCTGCTCCTACAAAAAGAAGTGCCATAATTGCACATCCAACGAAATTGCCAAGGTAGCTTACCAGCCATACCTTGCCTGCATCCCCCCAGGATACACTCTTGTCGAAGGCGCCGAATGCCATTACCATGTTATTACCGGTAAACAGCTCGCCGCCAACCAGGCTGATCAGAAGAACAGCAATGGAGAACACTACAGCTCCAAGAAACTTGCCCCAGGCAGGATCTGATCCTGAAAATACACTTCCTATAACATTGCTGTAAATAACTGCCACATCAATAAAGAAACCAGCCATTACAGCCCGAAGAAAGTACTTCAGGAAATTGCCGTTCAGCAGCCCGATTTTGTTTTTGGCTGCGTTTGAAAGTTTTTGCACATCTTCATAGTTCATAAAAAACACCTCCGTATTGTTTTTTACAATTATAACACTTTGATGTATTTTTCACAATAGAAGTTGATAATTTTTTATCAATTAGGAACTATTTCACAAAAACAAGATGTTTCTTTTGTAAATTAATTACCCGTCCAATCACAGCACAGGGAAGCGACAGAGAAGACAGTCGGCTAATTGCCTTGCCCGCATCCTGAGAATCTATACTCAGGAGAAGCCCTCCGGAAGTCTGCGGGTCAAATACTATATCCTCACGGGCAGCAAGCTCTGCTTCATTTATGATGGTTTCACTTCTGCCTGTTTCATTTTCCACAGCTTCACACCTGGTCTTTTCCAGCCAGAAATTCTCACTGCTTTCCCCACTGTGATTCTTCCATGAAAACTCGCACTCTCCCCCTGCAAATTCCCGATTGCGGTATGCACCTGCAGGAATAAATCCCATAGAAGCATAGTCAAGTGCTCCTTTCATAATCGGCAGGGAACCAAGAGAAATACAAAGGGTCTTCCCACTTCCCTTCGCCATTTCCAGGGCATGTCCGGCAAGACCAAAACCTGTTACATCCGTGCAGGCATGAATCTGCAGATCTGCCACTTTATCTCTGGCATACCTGTTCAAAGTCGCCATCACAGAAGCTGCATAGGCAGTCTCTTCCTCAGATGCCATCTCTCCTTTCACTGCAGTAGAAAGAATTCCGGTTCCAAGAGGCTTGGTAAGGATCAGAACATCTCCGGTCTCTGCTCCAATATTTTTCCACATTGAGGCAGGATTTACAAATCCGGTAACGCACAAGCCATATTTCGGCTCATCGTCCTGAATCGTGTGTCCTCCCGCAAGAGAAGCACCAGCCTCCATTACCTTGTCTGCACCTCCCCGCAGAATCTCGCCCAGAATCTCCGGATCAAGACAATTAGGAAAGGCTGCAATATTCAATGCCAGCTTAGGCTCTCCACCCATAGCATACACATCACTTAACGCATTTGCCGCTGCGATCTGTCCGAAAGTATAAGGATCGTCCACGATCGGTGTAAAAAAATCCACGGTCTGGATCATGGCCAGATCATCAGATATACGATATACAGCAGCATCGTCGGAAGATTCCGTTCCGACCAGTAAATTCGAATCATAAAACTTCGGCAGCTTACCCAGAACCTGGGCAAGGGTCCCCGGACCTACTTTCGCCGCTCAGCCAGATGTATGAGAATACTGGGTAAGGCGGATTCGCTCTCTGTCGCTCATGGACTCACCTCCTGTCAGTTCTAGAGCGTGTTTGAAAAAGGCTTTCTGCAAGATGTGCGTCACAATTTGTGGGAGATTTTGCCCGGATGAGGGCGCCGTAGCGGGCTACGGCAATCGAATTCGGGTGAAATCTCCCGCAAAGTGGGGCGTACATATTGCGGGAATGATTTTTCAAACAGGCTCTAACGTGCTATCTATTTTAACATGAATCTCCCCTATCGTAAACGGTCAGTTTTTTATTTTAGTTGTTTATCTGTTACTATTCTTGAAAAAGGTGCAAGATGTACGTCACAATTTGCGGGAGATTTTGCCTGGATGAATGCGCCGTAACGGGCTACGGCAGACGAATTCGAGTGAAATCCACCACAAAGTGGGGCGTGCTGATTGCCGACTATCCCCAAAAAGGGAGAATGCCACCACATCCGGCAGCATTCTCCCTGCATTTATTCACTCTTCAATTTATTTCGCCTGGATATATCCCTGCGCCTTCAATGTCTCTGCGCAAAGAACAGCACCACCTGCAGCACCTCTTACAGTGTTGTGGGAAAGTCCAATGAACTTCCAATCGTAAACAGTATCCTCGCGAAGTCTTCCGATTGATACACCCATTCCGTTCTCGAAGTTCACATCCTCTGTAACCTGTGGACGATTATCCTCCTCAAGATACTGAATGAACTGCTTCGGTGCGCTTGGAAGATTCAGTTCCTGAGGAACTCCCTTGAACTCTACAAGTGCTTTTACAAGCTGCTCTTTCGTAGGTTTCTTTCTGAATTTTACAAATGCAGCTGCAGTGTGGCCATTCAGGATCGGCACACGAACGCACTGACATGTGATAACAGGCTCTTTCGCCGGAACAATCACGCCGTCCTCAACTTTACCCCAGATACGAAGTGGCTCTTTCTCGCTCTTTTCTTCCTCGCCACCAATATATGGAATGATGTTATGCTCCATTTCCGGCCAGTCCTTAAATGTTTTTCCAGCTCCGGAAATTGCCTGATATGTAGTAGCAACTACTTCATATGGCTCAAATTCTTTCCATGCAGTAAGTGCAGGTGCATAGCTCTGAATAGAACAGTTTGGCTTAACAGCGATGAAACCTCTCTTTGTTCCCAGACGCTCTTTCTGATGTTTGATAACTTCGAAATGCTCTGGATTGATTTCCGGAATTACCATCGGCACATCAGGTGTCCATCTGTGAGCGCTGTTGTTGGAAACAACTGGTGTCTCAGTCTTGGCATATGCTTCCTCGATGGCTTTAATCTCGTCCTTGGACATATCTACAGCAGAGAATACAAAGTCAACAGTTGACGCAACCTTCTCTACCTCATTTACATTCATAACAACAAGCTTTTTCACTGCTTCCGGCATTGGAGTATCCATTTTCCATCTGCCTCCTACAGCGTCCTCGTAAGTCTTTCCAGCACTTCTCGGGCTTGCTGCAACAGTTACAACTTCAAACCATGGATGATTCTCTAACAGGGAAATAAATCTCTGACCCACCATTCCGGTAGCACCTAAAATACCAACTCTAAGCTTTTCACTCATAATATTCTCTCCTCATTCTTTCCTCTGCGTACATGTGTATTTCTATGACATACTATACCATGTTCTGAGAAAATGCAAGTACTTTCTTAAATTTTATCATATTAAAGCAATAAATTTATCTGATTTACCAAAAAAATCCTGTAAAACAAGATTCTTTCGTTACTTTCCACCGAACTGCCCAGAGCATGTTTGAAAAAGGCTTTCTGCAGGATGTGTCCTTTTTTCAGTTCGCTTCCAGATACTTTTTATTTCCTGCAATTACCTGCTCCATCACATCCGGACCGGGAGCTCCAAGAGTCATACGTTTCTCCACACAGGTCTTCATGCTGATAGCCTCATAAATATCCTGTTCAAACACAGGACTGATTTCTTTATACTCTTCAAGGGACAGTTCATCCAGGGAAATTCCCTTTTCAATACATTTTAGAACCAACTGCCCAACGATTCCATGCGCATCACGGAAAGGCACGCCATGATTTACCAGGTAATCTGCCGCATCAGTAGCATTGGTAAAGCCATTCTTTGCGCTTGCTTCCATGTTCGCCTTGTTAAACTGCATGGTGGATATCATGCCGGTAAAAAGAGCCAGACAACCTTTCACAGTATCAATAGCATCAAATGTAAGTTCCTTATCCTCCTGCATATCCTTATTGTATGCCAGCGGAATTCCCTTCATGGTAGTAAGAATTGATGTCAGTGCTCCATAAACACGTCCTGTTTTTCCTCTTACCAGCTCAGCAATATCCGGGTTCTTCTTCTGAGGCATAATACTGCTTCCGGTACTGTATGCATCATCGATTTCCACAAAACGGTACTCATTGGAATTCCAGAGAATAATCTCCTCGGAAAAACGGCTGAGATGCATCATAACCGTAGAAAGTGCGGACAACAGTTCAATCACATAATCTCTGTCAGATACAGAGTCCATGCTGTTTCTGGTTGGCTCATCAAAGTCCAGAAGCTGTGCGGTGTATTCTCTGTCCAGCGGATAGGTAGTTCCTGCAAGAGCTCCCGCGCCAAGAGGACAGGAGTTCATTCTCTTGCGGATATCAAACAGACGTCCTCTGTCACGGCGGAACATTTCAAAATATGCTCCCACATGATGCGCCAGCGTAACTGGCTGGGCTTTCTGGAGATGGGTAAAGCCGGGCATATACGTATGCACATTCTCTTCCATGATCTTCTGAAGAGCCTCAAGCAGTGATTTTACTTCCTGGTCAATCTCATCGATCTCATCACGCACATAAAGTTTCATGTCCAGTGCAACCTGGTCATTACGGCTTCTTCCCGTGTGAAGCTTCTTACCCGGATCACCAATACGGTCGATCAGGTTTGCCTCTACAAAACTGTGGATATCCTCATATTCTGATGTGATTGCAAGTCTGCCTGCTTTCACATCTGCCAGGATTCCCTCCAGTCCTTCTAATATCTGATCTCTCTCTTTCTCTGTCAGAATCCCCTGTTTTGCAAGCATCTTTACATGTGCCTTGCTGCCACGGATGTCCTGTTCATAAAATTTCTGGTCAAATGAAATGGATGCATTAAAATTATAAACCAGTTTATCGGTTTCCTTAGTGAAGCGTCCGCCCCAAAGCTGTGCCATAATATTTTCCCTCATTTCCTGCAAAGTTCCACGAATTTTTCAATATTTTTATTCCAAAAGCAAGATGCTTAAGAATTTTACAGAAATACACTTTGAAGTATTATAGGAACCTTACAAATTCTTTCTAACTTTACTACAATCAAGTGCTAGTTTATCACACTTTCTGCTAATTGCAAAGAGTCTTTCATTATGATTTTCGCTATACATTACTGCATCAAACCGTTTTGCAATGCACAAAATTCATGCAAGTGCATGACTCTGCACTATTGTTTGCAAAATATCAGATGGTTTCACTGACAGTCCATGCAGCTCTGTTGTTTCTGCTTTTCCCGCTCCATGCTCTCCCGCTTAGAAAACACACACCCGCAATAATTCTGCCGATACAGCCCATATTCATGGGAAAGTTCTATAGACCGCTTATATCCGTTCTTTTTCTTGAAATCAGACGGAAGATGCTCCACTTTATAGATTTGTGCAAGTTCCTGGCCTATCTCATTGATCTTTCCTGCATTTTTTAAAGGACTGATGGAAAGTGTGGTGGTAAAATAATCATATCCGCCCTCCTGAGCCAGCTTTGCTGCTGCCTCCATTCGAAGCCGATAACATTTGAAACACCGTTCTCCTCCCTCCGGTACATCCTCCAGCCCTTTTGCCATGGCATAAAAATCCTCTGGTCTATACGCGCCTTCCACCAGATCGACTGGATGAAGAAACTCCATCTCGCTGATCAGCCTGCGGATTTCTGCCACCCGCTTCTCATATTCCTCCTTGGGAGAAATATTGGGATTATAAAAAAATACTGTAACAGAAAAAAACCTGGAAAGATATTCCAGGACATAACTGCTGCAGGGCGCACAGCATGCATGAAGAAAAAGTCTGGGAACCTTTCCTTCTTTCTCATGCTGTTCGATTAATTTTTCAAGCTCTTTTTGGTAATTTACATTTGCCAATTCTCTCACCCATTCTTACAATCGTTTCATATCCATTTTCAGAATTCTCTATCAAATCAGAATCCAGCCTTACCTTTCCATGCTGAAGAAGCAGGACAATAGTAGAACCTCCGAATTCAAAATAACCTTTTTCTTCACCCTTTTTCACTTCACAGGCACCAGGTTTCAGATTGGTAATTTTCCCCACCATCATAGCTCCGACTTCCATCATAGCAATGGTTCCAAACTGCTCTGTTTTTAACAGGCAATACTCTCTGGTATTCTCATGATAAATCTGGCATACGTCATTAGCAGCAGGATTTACCGTATGAAAAACACCGGGGATCTTTACATCCGGAGATTTCTCTCCATCTGCCACATAGCAGTAATGGTGATAATCATCGACTGTCAGCCTGAGGATCACTGCATAACCGCCAAGATACCGCTTTGCCAGCTTTTTATTCTTCAGCAGGCGTTCCAGAGTATACAGAGTATCTTTTATATAAAATCTGGAATCACTGCCAATACGGCTCACGGTAACCTTTCCGTCACAAGGACTGACCAGTACGCTGTCATCCGCTGCTACAGGCCGCTGCCCCTCTTTAAGCCTGCGGGTAAAAAAGTCGTTATAGGAAGCAAACTCCTGTCTGGTGCAGCTGGAAAGATCAATGTGATTGCGCTCCACAAATCCAGGAATCATCCTCGCAGAAAGCCTGGTATTCAAAAACCAGCCGCCCAGTCTGGTAACAAAAGGCTGTATTATGATCTTCAGGCAAAGACGTCCGCCCCAGTCATTATACAGATGGCGCAAAAATTTATCCTGTCTGTTCTCCTCTATTGTGATGTTGCCTTTTCTGTCTATATATTTCATAATACCTCCCCTGCATTTGCTATAAAAGTTCCCGATGGCATCCACAAATGAGCCATGCCTGCATAAGCGAATTCATGGATATCGTCTGGCGACAGCCCGGATTACGAATGCAGCCGGCAGCTGCAGGAGCGCAACAGGCGCCAGACAGCTGACTTTCATATATGGTGAATATCCGTTTTATAACAGATGAAACATCATGGAAAGCGCCAGTGCCACAAGGGCAACCAGAAGGATCACCATTGGATTCTGAGGTTTTTTCACCTTAAAATCACTGATAAACAGCACTCCGACTACTACCACTGCCACATGGATCACCAGAAGGAAATTTTTCCCGCATCCTCTTCTCAGCAGATAAAGGAACGGAAGGATGATCGCCATCGAAGTGATTGGCAGACCTTGGTAATAGTGACGAAGCTCGGAGGTCTCGTTCTGTCTCTTCTCTTCCATTACGTTAAAGTAACCCAGACGGATTACAGAAGCTACACAATACAGGCAGAGAATGATCACTCCTGGGATATGGTTCATTCCCAGACAATAACAGATCATTGCCGGAAACACACCAAAACATACCACATCACACAGGGAATCGATCTGAATTCCAAATTTCTTCTCATCCTCTGTACGGTTCTTCTTTGTACGGGCGATTTTCCCGTCAAACATATCACAAAGTCCGGACAGTGCCAGACACAAAATTGCAACTTTGAAGTCTCCCTCCAGTGCTCTTGTCATTCCAAATACGGAAACAGCGAGACTGATGTATGTAAGCACCACCGTATAATCATAAAATCCAAGCATATCCTGTTTCTCCTTTTTCAAACGTTCTTCCTTCATTGCAGTTAATTACATCCTTTGTATCTCTTCGTTTTTCCTTCCAATGGTAAGATGTGCCACACAGGTCATAAGTGCACTGATCAGCATCTGTCCGTAATAGGAAATCCCACGGCTGAGCAGCATAGATGGCAGCAAAAGCGGTCCAAATACGGGCACAAACATCACCATATATAATGTCTCGCTGATTCCCATGCCTCCCGGAAGAGGAAGCATATCCACAGATACGGAAATCACCGCCTGTAAAATAGTAACGGTCAGGATTCCATACTCATGGAGTCCCAGGGCGCGGTACACCCAGTAAGTGACCGTGAACAGAATACACCTCTGCACAAATGTAATGATAAATACATTCAGTATGATCCGCTTATGGCTGGCCCAGAAGGCTGCCGTTGCGTGATACTGGTCCATGGAAGCCTCCAGCCTCTCAAGCCTTGCCTTTTTGGGCTTCAGAATCCGGACATGCTCAATGATCTTCAGACCCTTTACCATGATCCATTTCGCAAGACCGGGAGCAAATACCAGTATCATCATAAAGGTAACACAGAACACATTCAGACCCACGCCTAGATAAAACACCCACATATAGTCCCCAAGATAGCCTCTCAGGAAATCACCGCCCAGAAAACAGATCAGAACACCGATCACTACAAGAACTGCCTTGTAGGTGATGGTAACGATCATCAGGACCAGAGTAGTTACCGGAATAGGCAGTTTATCTTTTTTCATGTAAAAGATCTGCATGGGCTGTCCGCCTGATGCAGACGGAGTAATACAGCTGAAAAAAAATCCTACAAAGGAGTACAATGCACAATGAGTCATTTTCACACTGGCTCCAAGTGTTTTCATCATATAAAAAATGATAACCGATTCGCCAAGAATAAAAAATACCACGCACACAAGACTCAGAAGCAGATATCTCCCATCAGCATCCCTGGCAGTACTGATAATATCTCCGATGTCCTTGCCGCGAAAAACCAGGTACATGGTAAGACCGAAAACGATCACCAGAAATAACAGGTTGAAAACCGTTTGCTTTTTACTCATAATATTATTTTCTTTCTAAAAAAAATTGTCGGTACAGGAACCGCGAACTCCTCTTCGCTACACTCTGCACATAGATAAATCACTTCATTATAACACACCCCACCCCAAAAGCATATCATAAATTATACGAAAATGGAGGTTTGATTATGAATCCGCTTCTGGAAGTAAAGGATGTGTGCCTTTCTTACCATAGCTTATCCGGGGAAACGGCTGCCCTTTCTCATATATCTTTTCATCTTATGCCAGAAGAGTTCCTGGCTGTCGTGGGTCCTTCTGGTTGTGGAAAGTCCACTTTGCTGAATCTGATCTGCGGGCTTTTACATGCGGAAAGTGGAACCATTCTTATAAATGGAAAGCCACTGAACAAGGACAGCGCCCGTATTGGCTATATGCTTCAAAAAGACCACCTTCTGGAATGGCGCAGCATCTACCGCAATGTTCTCCTTGGACTGGAAATACAAGGCGAACTCACAAAAGACAATCTTTCCTATGTAGATGAACTGTTAAAGATTTATGAGCTGGACAAATTCCGTGACAGTCGTCCAAGCCAGCTCTCCGGCGGCATGCGGCAGCGGGCGGCACTGATCCGCACGCTTGTATTAAAACCGGATCTTCTGCTTCTCGACGAACCATTCTCCGCACTTGATTACCAGACACGGCTGAACGTAAGTGATGACATTGGAAAAATCCTGAAAAAACAACGAAAACCGGCTATTCTTGTCACTCATGATATTTCCGAAGCCATCAGCATGGCAGACCGGGTACTGATTCTTTCAAAGCGTCCTGCCACTGTAATAAAGATCGTTCCCATTGATCTGGATATGAAAGACCGTACGCCCCTTTCTTCGAGAAATGCCCCGGCTTTCAAATCCTACTTTAATCTGATCTGGAAGGAGTTGAATCAGAATGCATGAACCTTCCCCCGCTCAAAAAGCATATCTTGCCCGTCAGAAAAGGGACCGTCGCCTTGTTGTAAGCGCAAGGCTTCTGGTCTTTCTTATTTTTCTGGCACAATGGGAAGTCCTGGCAAGGGCTGGCTGGATCGACTCTTTCATCTTCAGCAGCCCCTCTATGATCTTCAATACATTTGTGGAGATGGCCAAAAACCACTCGCTGTTCATCCACATTGGAGCCACCCTGAAGGAAACTCTTCTTAGTTTCCTCTTCGTAGTAGTCCTGGGTCTTGGCATTTCCATTATGCTGTGGGGATGCCCCAGACTTGCAAAAGTACTGGAGCCTTATCTGGTAGTGCTGAACAGCCTTCCCAAGTCTGCCCTGGCACCCCTTCTCATTGTATGGCTGGGTGCCCGTCAGCGGACCATCATTGTTGCAGGTATGTCTGTGGCAATCTTTGGATCAATTCTGAACCTGTATACAGGCTTCGGGGAGATCAGCCAGGAAAAATTGAAGCTGATCCGCACACTTGGAGGCGGTAAAAAAGAAGAACTTTTAAAAATTGTTTTACCCTCCTCCGTGCCCCTTATTCTTGCAAATATGAAAGTAAATATCGGTCTTTGCCTGGTAGGGGTGATCATAGGCGAATTCATCGGTGCAAGACAGGGGCTTGGCTACCTGATCATATATGGCAGTCAGACATTCCAGTGAGTACGCATTCTGACAGTTTCCACAAAATGCTGTCCTCTTCTCTTTCCAATTTTCTATAACGAAGTGCAGTCCCGTATTTCTTCAAAAAAGAAATTTAATTTTATTTTTCAAAGCCACTCTTTCCGACAGTCAAAGGCAATCCTCTCCGCTCCTCTTTCAAGATGGATCACACCGCATTCCCTGAAACCAAATTTCTTCAAAGCGACCTGCATGGGCTTGTTATCCTCATGGGTATCAATGCGCACATATCCGCTTCTCTCCAATCCATAAGAAAAAGCAGCCCTGGTCACACCCTTTGTTACTCCATTGGAAGCGACTCTGTGAATCACGCCGTAGGGCTCCCTGTCGCTGTGCCATTCACCATTTTCGATCACACGGTAAGTAGGATCCTCTCCTGTAAAAAATACAAATGTTCCCACAATTCCCCCATTTTCCACGCATACATAGGAAATTCCTGTTTTTATATCATTTTCTACCGTTGAAACTTCCGGGTAGCGGTCCTCCCACTGGTTTGGATTACCATTGTTTTTCATAAATTCCCGGGCAATTTTATATAAGTTCAGTATCTGTGGCAGATCCTGAAGTGTAGATTTTCTGATATTCATAATCCTGTTCCTTTCTACCTGTTCGGACAAAATATACCGCACAGCAAGGCGTGCAGATTGCGAGAATGATTTTTCAAACAGGCTCTAAGTAATGTCTATAACTGCAGACATGACGGGCAGTTACGATTTTTTCAGTATAGCATATCAAAGGTCTCTGCCGCAATAATGCATTTTCCCTGTTTCTTTACCACTTTCAGATGATCCGGATAAATCAGGATTTTCTCCACCATTTTTAACTCACATAATACGTGGGCCTTTAGAACCACATGATGTTCTTTTAAAAACTGCTCTGTCTCCCGAAGCCTTTTTTCCACTTCTTCCTGTTCCTCTGCCAGAAAATCCCTGTTCTTCTGCCTGCACGTTCTGCTGCCGGTGTTGTTCTTTAATTTATTTTGCAGTTCCCTTTCCTTGATCTGGTAAAGAGATTCTTCCACCAGGCCTTCCAGATATTTGTCCAGCAAAAGCTGTTGCTGGTATTTAATCTTTTTTTCCAGCTGTTCGTACTTTTCCAAATCCTTCTTTTGGTTTTCTTCCAGACTTTCCTTCAAAAGCTGCATAAAAAAATCCGTAATCTCCCATTCCTGATCTGGCAGGATTTCTTTTCCTCCGGACCTTTCCAGAAGAAGAAACAACTTTTCCTCTTCCAGATGGATATTGGCACAGCCGCCTGGCTTTTCCTCCTTTTTTCTCCCCTGTTCCAGATAAATTTTGCATTTCCATTCATGGATTTTATAGTTTTTTCTCTTTCTTGTTGTCCGGTAAAAAGGGGCCCCGCACAAACCACAGACCAATTTTCCGCTAAACACATGCTTTCCCGGATTTACTCCAAAGCACCTGGCCGTTCTCTCCTGGTTTCCGACAGGTTTCTTTCTTTTGTCGATTTCTTCATTGGCAGCCTTCCACAGTTCTTCTGACACAATTGCCGGAATCCGGTTTTCATAAATATAAAACTGTTCCTGTGGATTTTTTACCACCTGCCTGGTATCAAAATCATAATGTTTCCGGTTCATGACCACAGTACCTTTATTGACAGGATTTCGGATCATGCGGCGGATATCAGAATCGGTAAAAAAGCTTCCATTTCGTTTCTGCACACCATCCTCCCGCAGGATCCGGGCGATACATCTGCTGCCAAGACCTCCTGCACAAAGCTCATACATTTTTCTTTTCACCTGTGCCTCTTCCTCTATGATCGCCAGGCTTTTATCTGGCAGCTTCCGGTAGCCATAAGTATTGGAAGTAAGCATCAGGGCACTTCCAGTCTTTTGCCGGTTCCGGTGGGCGTTATTGATCTTACGGCTTAATTCCCGGCTGTATTCCTCTGCCAGAATTGCCTTGATTCCAGTGATCAGACTGTCATCTGCACTGTAAAAACGGTTTTCCAGATAGAGATACAGCCGTTTGCCACAAGTCACGAGACGGTCCACAAAAACATACCAGTCCTTTGTGTTTCGCATCAGTCTGTCCTGGGATTTTATCACCACAATCTCAAATTTATCTCTAAGAAGGTCAGAAAAAAGCCGCTGGTACTGTTCCCGTCCCCGGGTGCTGGTGCCGGACCTGCTTTCTATATATTCATCCTCTAAGGACCAGTTCAGGCGGCGGACGCATTCTCTTGCCTCCGCCGCCTGTCTTATAAGCGCATCCTTCTGGCACTCCTCTTCTGTACTGCACCGGCAGTAGATCACCGCCCTGGTCATAAAGTGCCACCGTATTTTTCTATTTTTTCCTTCAAAACCAACAATTCAGCTGAGGTAATCCATTTTTCCTCTGCAAGAATATCTGCGATTTTCTTTAATAATTCCTTTTTCTCTGACAATTTTAAATTTTCCTGATTTTTCCGGTTGGTAACAGACCGTGGAAAAACGGATGTGCACTGCTCTTCTTGCTCCCAATTTAAGGATTCCGCCAGACTCATACTATCAACTCCGGTTTTCATGCCTTATGGTATAATATGCAGTTCTTCCTGTCTCTGCCGTAATTTTTTCTATCTTCCAGGCGGATTGTCCAGCATATGCCACTCCCACTCCGGATCAATAACGGCATCCGCACTTTCCATAACTGCACAATCCTTATCACAGCCATCCACTGCACAGGAACAGGCCATACCCGCTTTCTCAAAATGCCCTGGCACACCTTCATAACGCACGCACCATAATCCACGGTAGTGCATCCGTTTACACAGGCCATATTCATACTCGTATTTCACTATTTTTTCTGACATTTCTCTACCTCTTCCAACTTTTTATTACCGGTTCTTCCGAAAGCAAAGGGACCGAAAGCCACTCTATTTTTCCTTCTGCCATAGTATATTTCTGCCATTCTGATAAGCACATTCCATTGCCAGCCTTACGCCAGGCTTTTCTGTCATGGGATCTTCAATTCCCACAGACAGAGCATATCCCTCCTTCAAAAGTGCCGGAATATCCCGGGTTTCAAATACAGTCCGGGTAATAAGCTGTGTATCTGGTAAAACAGAAGAAAGAAGCATATTGATTTCAGTCTTCTCCACTGTATTTCCAGAGGGATCCTCCAGATACAGATATACCGGCCATTTTTTGTAAAGCGGAGCAACGCCGTCATTATTCCAGGTCAGGCACAGGCAATCTTCCTGCCCCTCCCTTTTCCAGGCAGCTTCTGAGATCCACAGGCGGTACCCCATATTCAAAAGCACTTTGTCATAGCCATCTTTATACTGACTGTCTGCATATTTCGGACCTAAAAATGTAGTGTGAGACTTCCGGACCAATTCTACAGTCTGTTCCAGATCTGTCACCAGCATCTGTTCCATGGAAACAGAGCTGGTAAATTCACCGCCCGATGGAGCTGTCTTCCAGAAGTCTGGCATACTGCCAAGCGCATCTTTCTCCTCTGCCTGTCCATAATCTCCACCTTCCTGAATCCAGGTCAGCCATTCTTCTGTGGACTCTTTATGCCCGGTCATATCATTATAAAGCCCCATTCCATAAGCTTCTGCAATATGAAAAGGTCTTCTCATAAGCATGTTTACGCCGGGAAAAGCTTCCAGCCAGGGCATAATATACTGGTTTCTTACAGCTTCCTCAGGGATTCTCGTAATCCCATCGCTGTAATTTACATGCCACTCTCCCCAATGTCCAAGACTTCCCAGCTCAATATAACTGATCAGCCCGTCTTTTCCAAAATGCTCTCCAAGGGCTTTGATTGCCTTCTCATGCTCTTCTATAAAAACCTTATTGTTGTAATCCGGTGAATATCCTTTTCCATATTCACCGTCATACCAGGTTCCGTCTTCCCCCGTCTTCTCATACAGCCACCGGGGGATATCCATATGTTTCTCATCACCTGGAATGTCACAGACAAAACGAAGGATCAGATGCTTTCCTTCTTTTTTCCACCTGTTTATCTGGTTTTCCTCTTCTATGGAATCCCAGGCATACACCCCTTCTTCCGGCTCTAATTCTGCCCAGGTAATGTCCATATACAAAAGCGAAATATCCTCTGACACATTCTCATACCAGGCACTTGGTGCATATCCCATAAGCGGATTTCCAAAAATCTCCTGGGATTTCTGAAACTGCTTTTTGTTTCCATTTCCGGAAGACCACCATTGATAACCTGCGCCAGCTGCCAGAATGACTATCAGAATCAGCAACATTGCTGCCAGAATCTTTTTCATCCGTGATATTCCCCATTATACTGAATCAGAGTGACATCTTCTACATCTTCAATGCTGCGGATTTTTTCCATAAAATCCATATCATTTTGTCGGCAGTACAATTCCACTGCCATCTCTGTTTTTTCTTTGCGCATGGTCTTGGATTTGACAAAATACTTTCTTTTTCCAAAGCAGCGGATTATTTCATCCCCTGCCTGGTCTCCTGTATAGTGGATCACTGCAATATAGATTTTTCCTCTCTGCTGTTTGTGATAAAACAATACGATCATCAGGATCATAATCGCAGCCGCCAGAAGCGCCAGGACATACATTCCCGCTCCAGCCGTAATTCCTGTGGTGATTGCCCAGAACAGATACAAAAGATCCATAGGATCCTTAATTGCTGTACGAAAACGGACAATGGACAACGCTCCTACCATACCAAGTGAAATTACCACATTGGTACTGATAGCCAAGGTTACCATACAGGTAAGCACTGTCATTCCAACCAGAGTAACAGCAAATGTTCTTGAAAAAACAACTCCTGCATAAAACTTCCGGTATACCAGATAGATCAGCGCCCCTAACAGCAGAGCCGCCGCAAGAGCTGTGAGAATCCCCGGAACATCATAATTGGTAAACGCTCCGGATTCCAGAACTGATTTTTTGATCATGTCCTTTACACTCATAAAAAATTCCTCCACTTATCTCTTTGTACTTTTTTGTAATTATTCAGAAGGCAGTATTTTGCGAGATATTTTTTGTGAACATAGTTCACAGTTATACGTTTTCTTTTTATGTCTCATACCAGTACTCGAATCCATTCATATACCTGGTTTTCTCATAACAGAGTACATATTTGGAAACTGCTGTAAATTCCGCTGCTGATGGTGGCAGAACATCGCGTAAAAGCTGGGGAAGCATTTCTGTAAACTTCACTTCCAGAATCAGTTTTCCAGGTTCCAGCACAGACACCGCAGGCAATCCAGGATCAAAAATATCATAACTGCCAATAGCCGCTCTCACATCCGAATCAAAGGTGATCCTTACCGTTCCGGCATCCAGGATCCAGGGAATCCGTTCGTAATCCACAATGGTCCTTGGCCGCATCATATTGCAGGTACATTCTATATAAAATTCCCGGCATAGAGAGTGGGGGCTGCGCAAAAGGAACGCATAATCCCCCTTCAGGATTTTCTCCACCTCTCCTCTTGTAAGCGGTGCACTCTCTTTGTAAATATAACTTCCAAACTTCTTTTTCCGCTCCAGTTTGATAAATTTGTCATTATTGTTATAAATCCGGATCCTGTATTTTTTTCGCATCAGTACCCCGGCTTCCTTTTCCGCGTATGCACTGCTCCAGTAATCGTCAAAATACAGACTGCGGATGTAATATCCCCCTTCCCCGGCATGGGGATCCGGCTGTAGAAATGGCTTCAGCCTGAGCATAAGCATTTCTTTTTCACTGGTACTGATCAGATACTTCCATTCATTTCGAAATGCTTCCCTGCTTTTATTCCTCATAAATATCTTCCTCGATCTGACCATCTTCTGTTACATAGATGCACTTCATGCCATACTGCTTTCCTTCATCTGTAACATAATAATCAAAAGCATCCTGCGTATTTCCTTCTTCGTTGGCTGCACGCACACGGATAAAATACTGTCCAGCTTCCGGAAGCTCCAGCTCCGTTTCCGGGATCAGAAGGCCATCCTGTGTATAGATCACATCCTGAAAAAGATAATCTTTTGCGATCTCTACAGAATAAGTAATATCCTCCGCGTCAAAGGAATAGGAATTATCCCAGTTTATTTTCATTTTATTTCCCACTGCGGCAGGAACACCAATGTAAAACGGCATGGGCTTACTAAGACTTTCTACATAGAGCTGATAATTTTTTTCTATTTCTTCCGGAAGTGCTGCAGCAAGCTCATCATATTGTTCACTGGTAAGAGGTGCATAAAACACATCCGGCATCTCATAAAGATACGGCTTCACCACAGTCTTGTATTTTTCAATCATAGTGCCCAGTCTCTCTTCACTGAGATATTCTTTCAGATCCAGAATGGCCTCATCCAGCTTTTCCCGGAAACGCTCTGATTTCAGACATCTCTGGAACAGTACATTTCCCCAATAGTTACTAACGCCGGATTCCCAGCTTTTCTGATCACTAAAACCGGTTATCTTATATTCAGGTCTCATCAGACTGCCATCATTATCCCAGGGAATAAAATACCAGGTATCTGAGTTTAATGGACTATATAAATACACGTTTCGGCTCTGGGTATCCACATTTCCCATCAAAATCTGAAATCCCATCCAATATGTAATATTTTCCTCATCAAAGTATTCTTCCAGAACCGTGTCAATTGGTATACTGTAGTCATTTACTGCTTCAAGCATCTGAATCAGTTTCCTATGATCGGTACTTCCCTTTATCTCCAGCAATTTTTCAAAAGCAGCACTGTCGTAGGATGGATCATCCTGGAGTTTTATCACATCTTCATATCTGTAAAATTCAAAAGAATTAATTTTATAAAGCTGTCCATTGGAATCCAGTCCATGATTCTTCAATCCAGTCTTATTCAGCTGCTCTACCTGGGTATACAAGCCATAGTCCTCAAATTTCGCGTCAGCAGAACCATCTGTGGTATCTTTTACATACAGATGGACGAACTGTGTTCTCAGACTGATCAGCTGGGGAATGCCCTTCAGCAGGTCATAGGCGAGCTTGTTCCGAAACCGCATTCCTTCTGTCATATGCTTGTTCAGATTAATGGTTCTCTGCCCGCGCCAGGTTCCTTTATTTTTCTTCAGTTCAATCTTATAGTTTTTCTGGGCATTCCGGCTTGAAGTCTGCCCACGGATCTGTACCGTGGCATTGGGAATATTCTCCCCATATCCTACCATTCCCTCTGTCGGACCATTCTCATTCCCTATCTGTAAAAGTGCAGCCGCCTGATATCTTTCTACTCCCATCTCTTCATAATCATAGACAGAATAACTATTGATTTCTTCCCATGTATGATCTGTATTTTCTGAAGAATTCCCCTTTGAAACAGTGAGGTACATGGTAACCACGCTGGTATCGTCATCGTTTTCATAAAGACTGTCCTTATCTCTTAAATGAACCTGGTCAATATCCCGGGATTCTGCTTTTTTTATCTCCTGTGACGTTTCGGATGCTGTCGGTTCTTCTGTATCTGTGCTCTCATTTTTTTCTTCCGGCACTACATCTCCATTTCCTATACAGCCTGCGAATAAAGACATGGTCATACTTCCGGCAAGAATACATGCAAGTTTTCTATATTTTTTCACTGTTCTGACTCCTTTCCAGTTTTTTGCTGAGGAAAAAACCAAGTCTGGAAAACTTTCCTCTTTTTTCCCTGGCCACCACAGGCTGTACACTCAAAATATAATAGGGCAGCCTCTTTGTGTAATAGTCCAGACGAAAGGCTGCAATCAGAAAAAACACTGCGCTGCCTGTGAGAAACCCGAAACCATAATATACTCTTGGAAAAAACAGGGATATTACTGTAAACAGCACAGTTCCTCCTGCAAAACATCCGGAGGCCGCCAGCGCTCCTTTGTAATCTGTAAAATATAAAAGCAGCAGAAGCATGGTATTTGCCACCGCATAAATGCCATATCCCACACAGAGGGTTCTGAAATACCCTTCCATAAGATCGTTAAATCCAAGCGGCACATACTCCAGGAGCAGTCCGCCAAGAGAAATAGCAAGTGCTGTAGCAAGGAGCTGCTTCAAGGCCGTGTATTTCAATTCCACATTCAATACCTTTAACATTTCCTCACCTGCCTGGGTAATATCTCCTACAGCACCTTTATCATTAAATAAACTGTAGTAGTTTTTATATTTCGGATAAAAATTCACCTCCACAGAAACCACAAAGTTTACTGTTGTTACCAAAATTGTAAGAAATGCCACAAGAGCTGGCACATCATGGTAGGGTGCACCAACAAACAGTCCCTGCACCTGTACCTGAAGCGGTCCGACCCACATGATCACCAAATGGGCAAACAGTCCAATATTGATAAAAAGCCCGGTAAATGCCAGAGGCAGAAACTGATCCACCCATCTTAGGAAAAGGAAGGCACCCTTTTCCCCTTGGGGAAAATACTGATACAAAAGGATCACATCCCACAAAAGCATCACTCCGTATCCCACAGCCACTGCAATCAGAAGAGCTTCCACATGGGGAATCCCCAGCATCAGCAATACCCAGCCGGATATAAATGTGATCACAATAGCAGCTGTAAATGACAGCATGATTCCTCTGTAATCTTTGATTGCAGTGAGATAACTCATTGCATTCCAGGTGACGGTCAGCTCTCCAAAAAGCCACAGACACAGCAAGCTGTCCATAAGTCCTGCTCCGGAAAAGATAAGAAAAATTCCATACAGAATCCCGCCGACCACCAGCATGATCCCTGTAGAGCCCCAGAAAGAAGGCAATACCATATCATATTTTTCTTCGTACAGCATATCCGCAATAAACCTGGTAACTACCATAGACAAAAAACTGGTAACTGTCAGGGAAAACAAAAGGGTATACGTGATCATACACACCAGAAGTTCCCGGCTGTGTCTGCTGCCTCCTGTTTTATCACAAAGATACATAACACCAAGAAGCAATACAATTCCAAGAAGCATTGGACCGGTACATACGACTCCCGCATATCCGTAAGCTCTGAAGGAAGCAAACAGTCCCCGGCTGTTAAACAGTTTTTTTAGTTCAAATCCGATTCCGGCCATTCTTTTGTATCACCTCCTCATAAAGCTCCCTGTACAGACGGATCATGCGTTCCTGTCTGTAATAAGCCTTTACCCGTTCCTGTCCATTTTTTCCCATACGAAGCCGCCTTCTTCTGGATTCACACATTTTCTCCATGGCAAGAGCCAGTCCGTCACGGTACATAGGTGCCACATAATAGCCTGCCTTTCCATATACATCCTCTTCCTTTCCTTCCAGAAGTTCCCGACAGCAGCCGACATCTGTGGTAACACAGGGACGTCTTGCAGCAAAGGATTCCAGCACAGACAGGGGTTGTCCTTCTGAAATGCTGGTAAGGATGGTAAAATCCAGTTTCTCCATATATTTTACAATGTCCACACGCCCTGTAAATATAATGTTTTCCAGCTTCAGCTGTTTCACCAGCTCGTAACACTCCTGTGCATATTCTTCATCATCGACTCCTCCCATAATGTGAAGGCGTACATTTTTTACATGTGCAGACAGTTCAAAAAAAGCGTAGATCATGGTCTTGATATCTTTGATAGGAGCAAGCCTTACTACTGCTCCAATATCCACCCAGCCATCCTCTTCTTTCAGGGGGATTCCAGACAACCTGTCATAGTCGATCCCATTTTCGATAACCCGGCACTTCCCAGGTGCACAACCCATCTGAATCTGAGTGCGCATTGCATTTGTAAAAAGACAGGTCACACGAAATGCCCTCTGATAGATCATATCTGACAGCATATAAAAGAAAGCGATCCACTGTTTCTTAAAGGATGGAACCACCCACTTGGCACGGATGATCTCCTCCTCTCTTTCCCGTGTATAAATTCCATGTTCTGTAAGAAGAACATCCTTTTTGTGCACATAACCGCCCAGACAGGCCAGAAGTCCGCCGTACCCGGTACATATGGCATGATACACATCCGCCTCTGGCACTTCACTTCCCATAAGATACAGAACAGGAAGAAGCATGGAACGCATGGTGTGAAAGGCATCTGCAAAAGCAATATACGGATACTGTTCTTTACAGATTTTTATAAGGAGATCAAGGAAAGTCTCACTTTTCAAAAAAGCCATAGGGTTTAAATGTTTATCATGATACAGGGAAAACAACGTCTCCCAGTCCGGTCTCCTCATCTGCATCAGCTCGCTCAGACTTTCTAGTTCTTTTTCGGAAAAAATATGGGACATTTTCCCCTTTTCTTTCACCTGGAGCGCATCATCCAGAAAAACCTCATGAACCTCCACAACATTCTCTGGAAGTTCATAGACAAATTTTCCTCTTTTTTCTGCATTTGCCCCAATAACCCAGAGCACAAATTCATGCTCCTGCATCTGATTGATATACTGGTGCATCCATGTGGAAACACCGCCGAACACATAAGGATAACACCCTTCCAAAACCAGACAGATTCTCACTGTTTTCTCCTTTTATCTGCATTTTCAATACATATGTTTATGTTACCAATAGTAAAAGACCTTTTGACACTGCTGTCATTATATTTATTCGAACTCAATGTACACATCTTCCTGTTCTGCGCTCAGCAGATACAGATTCCCAGCAGCCTGAGTCAAGTCTCCACCAGTCACACGCACCGGAGTTCCTTTATTCATTCTCACCATCAGATACGCCTGATCGTAAAAATTTCCCAGATGAAGATGCACTTTCTTGTCTGTAATGTATTTCTCCACGGTCAGGGCACCATATCTTTCAATGGCACCGGATAGCTGGGAGCCTGTAAGATTTCGAAGTGCCGGTGCTGCTTCATTCAGCCAGGTCATGTATTCATCCAGACGTTTTTTCAGCTTTTCCCAGCCAAGGGCAGCGCCTCTGTCCTCATCCAGAAGGTCATCCGGATGCATAAAATGTGTATTTACAAAATGCATATTCAACTCAGACAAAGCAGCCATCTGCATATAATCGTCAATGATCGCACCGGAAATAATACGCGGCTGTTCTACGATTCCATCTTCAGCCACTTCAAACTCCTGCACATAAGCATAGTCGCCGGAAAAATAATTGCTGGCAATAGTACGGATCTTGGGATACAGGGAACCCAGCAGTTTCCTTCCCGCTTCTGACAAAACATTAGAAGGAGGAACATAAACAGACATGGTAGTCTCCGGAAACATTTCCTTTCCAAAATCCATCAGCTCTTTCATTGCTTTTTCCATGGCAGAAAAGCTTGTCCAGGTCTTATAGGGAAGTGCATCTCCATAATCCGTGTCTGACAGGCTGAGCGGCTGATGATTATAACCGTGATAACCCAGTTCCCCGCCCTGATGAAGGATCATATTTCCAAAATACTGGAACCGCTGTACATCATCCTGGCGTTCCGTCTCTCCGTCTGTTTCATCCTCATAATTTTCTATTATAACTCCTGTATATTGCACATTGTGAGTCGTAGCAAGGGCGATCATATCCGGCCACCAGATATTGGTATAGAAATCCGCAATACTGGTGCCATAATCCCTTTTTATATAAGTTCCATCTCCATTTGGAACTGGGGAGGGAAAATCATCCAGATAAAAGACGGATCCGTTGATCACCGGATATACCCCCACATCTGTAAGAAGACTATAGGATGCAGCAAAAAAGCCTCTGAAAGCTTTTTCATAAAACCCAAAATTATCTACTACAAACTTTCCGTTTCCATAATCAGCTTCCCAAATCAAAGGAACGCCTGACGTATCATCTGCCCAGGCGTATACCCTTGCACGCTGACTCAGCTCCACTGCCCAGGCCGATTCGTAGCCGTCTGTGACTTTGTATGCTTTTCCGCCTCCGACGAGAAACTCACTGTCGAAATAAATGCTGTTTACCATGGCATCTGTGTAACCTGAGGATACAATTCCAAGCTTCTGCTCAATAAGGGATACATAAGTATCCTTTTGAAGAGTAAGGGCGAACATGGCACTTCCGCCTTCTTTTACCCAGTCGCTGATCTTCAGCACATTTTCTTTCAGCGGACTTAAATCGCTTAAAAGAACGACCACAGTCTCATAATCAGACAGATCATCCGGTATACTTTCATGATTTACATCAACCAGATCAGTACCCACCTTCATATCCTTAAAGATCTGCTCGAACTGGATCCACGCCATGGTGCTGTTCGCCTGACTGCTGTCTGTAAGAACAAGGCAGGTTGGCTTTAGTGTCTTTATCGCAGTTTCTTCCGTAACCACTTTATCTGCATCCAGATAAGTCAGTTTCTTTGCCTTTTCCCAGTAGGACAGACCGGATCGTTCTGCAAACAGAATGGCTCCTATAAGCAGAAAACAGCCCAGGATCACCAGAATTCCCTTAAATTGAAAAGCTTTCACTTTTTTGATCCATCCAGCCAAAATCCCAGTGCCTCCTTTCCTCTGGAAGAAAGATAGATATGCTCTTCCTTCAATGCCTGTAAGCTCTGTTTCAGTTCTTTCCCCATTTTCCGTTCTGCCAGATACCGAATTTTCCAGATCCAGTATTCTTCACCTCTGTGCCAGTTCTGATCCATGATTTTCAATATTTTTTCTGCCAGAAAAAAATCCCTTTGCACCATAAGATTTTCCATCAGGCAGACACAGGTATGGAGATTCACCTTTTGTTCCAGCTGTTTTAACAAAAGCTGGGTATACTGGTTTCTGTAAATCTGTTCCATCTGCTTCTCCATAAAGCCCTGACTCAGATATTCTTTCAGGAAATCACAGTACTCCTCCAGAATAACAGGATCATCTGGATCATTCGTATATTTTTTCTCAATCTTTTGTAATCTGTAATCATATTCTTTGGACAGTTCCACCATGGCTGTAATCGCATAATGGACTACCTCCACATCCTCATTCATTCTTGCCTGCTTTAATAATTCCACATATTCCCCCGGGTTATCATTCAGAACGTTCATGATCAGTTCCCGGCGCCTGGAAGGATCATTCAGAAGAAGGGCCTCCTCCAGAGGAACCACATCCCTGTCATTTTCCTCCATGGCCGGAAACATGTTCTTATAAATTTCCTCGTTAACCCTGAGCTTTTCAACTCCCACTGTTTTCACCTGATCCGTACCGGAAAAAAGCTGAAAATGTATGAGCAGGACACACACCGGTCCCCAGACTGGTACAAATACGGCAAGAGACAGCATGTACATCTTTGCTTTCAGAAATCCTGTGCGTATTCCTGACCAGATCAGTATGCAGATGATCAGATGAATCGCCAGTGCCGTGATTCCAATTGCTGTTTTTGTCATGATTCCACTCCTGCTGTCTCTTTTCCTACCGGAACATCAAGCACCTTTCCCTCAAATCCATTTCTTTTCAGACGTTCAAGGATGACTGGCAATGCCTTGTCATCTGCCTGGGTCAGGATCAGATACAACTCCCCTTCCGGAGAAATACCACGGATATCGTTTTCTCTGATACAGCGGTCCAGTGCCTCATCCGCATCCTCAATGGTCATATTCCCATACTTCAGTTTCAGAAGGATATAGGATGCCATCTTCTGCTCACGCATAGAATGCTGAAGCTCCAGACTTTTTTCAAAGTATTCCGGCTTCAGGATCCTCGTATTCTCTACATATTTCTTGTATTCCGTGGCTTCCTGATATTCAAGAGCACGTAAAAGAGATGTTTCTACAAGACCACATAAAATCTGAAACAGATTCATATAATATAAAGTCAGCTGCCCGTTTCTTACCTCCTGAATACAGATCAGCATCACCAGACTGCCTTCTTTCCTGATACCAGCCATATACATGGGATAACCTTTTACGAAATCCCGATTTGCCCATACCTGCCCTTTTTCCAGGGTTTCCATGGCAAACGTATACTCGCTTAATCTGATAGAAGCAGAGTACATTCCCTGAGACTTAGGGGATGCCGCTTCCAATCTGCCGTATCCATTTTTCTGACTGATGGAATAAAACGCAAAAGTTTCATTCTCCAGAACTTCTTCCATAATGTGCATAGTTTCAATAAACAGTTCCTCTGGCTGTACAATATCCAGCTTTCTGGTAATGTCAAAAATCTTTCCGAAGCTGTCCTTACTGCCCAGGATTTGTTTTTTGTATCTTTTTTTGTCCTGAAGGGTCTCCTGGTACAGATCACGCATAAAGAGAAATTTTTCCTGGATCAGCTGATTCTTCTCTGATATAAATTCCAGATTTTCCCTGTTTTTCATTCGCACATAGCCACATACAGCACCTGCAGCAAAATAAAAGATAAATGGTATCCAGTTAGCCGGTTCGTAAAAAAGAGTATACCACTTTGTTCCCTGGCTTTCATATGCCAGAAGCAAGGATACTGCCTGGGCTGCTGCTCCGGCAATCCCATATCCCAGACCGTAAAGACTTCCAAACAAGACAATAAACACAAGACGCAGATCAATCATCTTAAACTGAGCCTGATTTCCCAGAAGACGCTGCAAAAATTCAAACGCCAGAAAGCAGACCACAAACTCACATACCCGCAGCCATCTTTGGTTCTGATTGAAAAGCCTAGTAAACCAGCTTGCTTTTTCTCCATTGTTTTTTGTGTATTCTTTATACATTTCCGAAATATGATCTAATACTGAAATCTTTGGAAACCAGTTATAGTTTGTTCGGATCTGTCTGTCGTCTTTTTTTATTTTTTCTACAACGGCACTACTTTTATAGATAATGGAAACCGGGGATAAAACCTTTTTCAGTTCTTCGGTCACATCCTGAAAACAGATGTCAAATACATCTGGAACATTCAACACCTCTTCATCATCATTCCAGTTGTCAAAAAGCTTGTACACCAGTTCTGCCAGATCCATAGAATATAAAAAACAGGCTTTCTGCTCCGGAGCTTCCTGGAAAAACAGCTTCTGGCTCTCTTTCGAAGCTTGGAAAATTCTGTAAAAGAAATCTTTTTTATAGGTTCCGGAATATAAATAGGGTACCCGCAGTATTTTTACCTTCAGACCGTACAGTCCCGCATAGCGTCTGCACACATCCTCTGCATTTTGCACCAGCAGAGTCTTGCCTGTTGGTACATCATACATTCCCTCTGGTCCTGTCACGTAAAGGAAATGGCTTTGAACCCCTTTCCTGCAGTATTGCAGGATCTTGCGCAGATTCTCTGCTTCCCCTTCCAGTTCTCCATGTAAGGTCAGATAATTAGAAAAGTATACCACAGCTTCAAATTCGTATGTTCTGAAAATATCTCCAAGTTCCAGTTCCGTCCTGGGAAATGGTCTGGAAATAAGTTCCCTTCTCCGGACTGTCTTTATCATTTTATTTCCAAGTACCATTACCTGACATTCTGGAAATGCTTCTTCTACAAATTCTTCTGTCACATAGCCGGTATTCCCGGCCAGCAAAACCTTCATATTCTTCTCTCCTGTTATCCTTTAGAATCTCTTCTGTCTGTTTAGGATACCTTATTTCGGTCAAATATCCTATTGACATTTTTACAAAATTTTTTCTGAATTTTATATAGTTTTCTTTCAGATTGCAGACACACTTCTTCAAGCTTACCTGGGTGCTGATGTCCATTGTGGTTTTGTGTCTGATTGCCATGGGGCTATATGGAGTTCTCTCTTTTATTGAAAAACACTATCTGAAAAAGCTTTGATGTGAAATGCACTCAGAAAATCCGGCATATTTTTACAGAAAAAGGAAGGGGGACGTGGCAGCTTTCACACGTCTCCCTTCATTATTTACGATAATTCTTCTGCCAGTTTCGTCAGCCATTTCACTGCATTCTCCACATTCTCTGAATTAGCGAGAACTCCGATCCTAACAGGCTCATAGGTCACCTCAAGTTCCTCTGCCAGTTCATCAGAATCAATGGTAATGCTGTATTTGTCATTCTGCTCCCCAAATACCTGGTAAACATCCTCTGGCAAAAGCTCTGTCAGATCCATAAAATACTCATCTTTGAACTCAAAACCGTCCATATAATCTTCGGAACCAATAAGCACATCCACTGCCCTGGCAGATACTTTGGTGGTAAAGGCCATCTGGCTGTAGGATTCCAATGCAACTCCGTCTTCACCGGTGCGCAGGCTTTCGTCTACTGTGACGATTTCATATGGATCATCCTGGATTCCCAGCGCTTTCTGTACCTTTTCTTCGGCTTCCTCCTGCTTCGTTCCGTAGGAGTCAATTACCATAACCGTAAGTGCTGTATGGATCCTGGAATTTTCGTAAAGATCTTTTACAAAAAAGGCTATGGCGATCACCGCCACAATGGCTGCCATCTGTGGCTTATAATAGGCCCAGATATACTGAAGCTTTCCCTTCCAGCCCATACTGGCAAGCTTCATTTTCTCAAGTTCACGCTTCTCTTTCTTCGTCAGATCGGTCTCGTGTTTGTAACGGATGTCGTTCTCATCAATTTTCTGCGGTTCTTCCTGATTTTCGTCTTTTAATTCGATTCTCATACATTCTCCTGTGTTCCATAAGAAAATCCAAGGTCTGATTCCTGCCTCTCTGATCAATCCAGGACTTGCTGTCTTATGTAGTCCTTACCTCTGATTTTCTCTCTGTGATAGTTTTATATTGTAACACGTTTTATATATTTTGAACAGTTTTTCCGAAAGAAAGTCACAGTTCTTTCACACTCTTTATCCCTGTTCACAATCTGCCCCATAACAGCAGGACATTGCCAGGAAACTGCAGCTTTCCGATTGCTGTTCCAATATCCTCTTTGAAGGTATTTCATTTTCTCTAACTTCTTCACGCCCTCAGCCAGCTCCCGTCCAGCCTTGCAAGTAGTCTGGCATTGTGATAGGCCATCCGGAGAGTCAGACAGGTTCGTCCCAGATATTTGGTCCCATCCGGAGTTTTCATACAGGCCAGTGCCAGATCCGGAATTCCCGGATTCTGAAGGCAGATTGGGATTAAAAGCTGAATGGAATGGTTATAATACTGAGGAATGGCAGCCTTGTAGTCTGACTCCAGTATCCGTCTGGTCTGCTGTAAGGCTCCATCAAAAAGCTGTACCCGCATGCCGCTCTCCCTCACTGCGGAAGGAAGCCGCTGCACATTTTCCTCATCATCAAAAATATGCTCATACTGAGGCACCACCGGCAGCTTGGTATCAAACACCAGATCGGAAGGATTTTCCACATAAGCAGCCCTGGGCGGCAGATCCGTAATTTTTATTTTTAAAAGCGAGTAGTCTGTATAAAATCCTTCCAGATACCATTTCTGTCTGTCCGGTACTACATTTGGAACAAAATAAGCATAAATTGGCTGATAATATTGATTAAAGAGTCCTGTATGAAAAAGGGCATATTCTTTCTCTTCCCGTACTTTTCCTTCCTCATACAGTCTGCGGAATGTATTTTCCAGATAACCTTTCAGGATCCCGTTATCCCCGGACTGCCCAAAACTCCACTTCTCAGGGGATATCCTGGCCAAGTTCTGAATCTGCCGGTTATAATTACCGCAGTAGGTAAAATCGAATAGGTTCATGTTAACCTCCTGTCCTTTTTTCTTCTCTTCCTTACATTTTATTGTGGAAAAAGACTGACAGAACTGCCAGTTTTAAGATTCATCTTCGGCCCCGCTGACCTTGATTAAAGGGTAGCACACAGATAAAAAAAGCACAAGGAAAAGCGTTCGCCTCTTTGCGACAGGATCTGCCAGTAATATTCCGCGAGCTGTTCTTTTGTAAGTATAACAAACCGTAACCTGCCTCAAATTTCCCATTGCACCCCGGATAAATTTTTCCTATAATAAAATATAATATTTGGCAGTCCAGGAGGTGTTTTTTTGAAAAAAGATGGCTACTACTCTTCCGGTCAGTTTGCCCGGATGGCTGGAGTAACACTGCGGACCATCCGCTATTACGACCAGCACGATATTCTGAAACCTTCTCTTGTATCCGAGTCCGGCGCAAGATTTTATACTGACACGGACTTTGCAAGGCTGCAGCAGATCCTGCTGCTGAAATATCTTGGATTTTCCCTGGAGGATATCCGGGAGATGACTATCGAAGACCCGGACAGCCATTTTATGCTCAATGCCCTGAATGTACAGCTGAAGCTTGTACAGGACCGGATTGAACAGATGCAGCTTGTGGAAAAAACACTGAAAGATACTGCCCAGGCCATTTCTGAGGAGCATACCGTGGACTGGAGCCGTATGCTGGACCTGATCCATCTGACTGTCATGGAAAAAAGTCTGAAAAATCAGTACCAGAATGCTTCCAACATTTCTTCCAGGATCAACCTGCACAGTCTTTATTCTGTAAATCAGGAAGGCTGGTTTCCCTGGGTCTGCCAGCAGTGCCAGATTCATGAGGGAATGAATATTCTGGAGCTTGGATGCGGTGACGGAGCTCTCTGGACCCAGAACTTATCAAAACTACCAGGGAACATACACATTACCCTTTCTGATATTTCCGAGGGTATGCTCCGTGACGCCAGGCGTGCCATTGGCGGAGAAGATCCCCGTTTTTCTTTCAAAGCTTTTGACTGTCACAACATTCCTCCAAGGATTGGCACCTTTGATCTGGTCATTGCCAATCATGTACTTTTTTACTGTGACGACATTGGAAAGGTGTGCAAAAATGTAACAAAAATCCTGAAGCCAGGCGGACGTTTTCTTTGCAGTACCTACGGTTCCAGACATATGCGGGAGGTCAGCCTTCTGGTCCAGTCCTTCGATGAAAGGATTGCCCTCTCCGCGGATAAACTGTACGAACGCTTTGGCAGGGAAAATGGGACGGATATCCTTTCCCCTTATTTTCAGAAGATTACCTGGAAATCCTATGAAGACGAACTGATCGTTACCGATGCGGAGCCTTTAATTTCCTATATTCTCTCCTGCCACGGCAATCAGAACCAGTATCTGCCAGACCGTTACAAGGATTTTCGCGCCCTTGTTAAGAAAAAAACAGAAAATGGGTTCCATATCACCAAGGATGCAGGGGTATTTCTTTGTGAAAAAGTAACAAACTTGAAATAATTGTAAAAAAGGTCTTGAAGGTAACGTAAGGTCACCTTTTATAATGTAGCTACAGACTTAGGTCAGGGCAAACAAATGCTGCCCAAAATCCGGCAGCATTCATGAACGACTACGAAATTATGCACCTGACAGCATAAATCAGATATTGTTCGCAATAGGAACAATATAGCAAATCCAACAAAGGAGAACGAAATTATGAAGGGAATTATTTTAGCCGGTGGATCCGGTACCAGACTTTACCCATTGACTATGGTCACCTCCAAGCAGCTGCTTCCAATTTATGATAAACCAATGATTTACTATCCAATGTCCGTTCTTATGAACGCAGGGATCCGTGATATTCTGATCATTTCCACTCCACAGGATACCCCACGTTTCAAGGAGCTTCTTGGTGACGGCCATCAGTTCGGCGTATCTCTTACTTACGCTGTACAGCCAAGCCCGGACGGGCTTGCACAGGCCTTTATCATCGGCGAAGAGTTTATTGGAAATGATACGGTTGCCATGGTTCTTGGAGACAACATTTTCGCAGGACACGGTCTTAAGAAGCGTCTGAAAGCCGCTGTTGAGAATGCAAGCTCAGGAAAAGGTGCTACTGTATTCGGCTACTATGTAGACGATCCGGAACGATTCGGTATCGTTGAATTCGATCAGGAAGGCAAAGCCATTTCCATCGAAGAAAAACCAGAGCATCCGAAGAGCAACTATTGTGTAACAGGTCTTTACTTCTATGATAACAAAGTTGTTGAATATGCAAAGAACCTGAAACCCAGCGCCCGCGGTGAGCTGGAGATCACAGACCTGAACCGTATTTACCTGGAAAAAGGTCAGTTAAATGTAGAGCTTCTTGGCCAGGGCTTCACATGGCTTGACACAGGTACACATGAGAGCCTTGTAGACGCAACTAATTTTGTAAAAACAGTAGAAACCCATCAGCACCGTAAGATTGCATGCCTTGAGGAAATTGCTTACTTAAACGGCTGGATTTCCAGAGAAGAAGTTATGGAAGTTTACAACGTGCTGAAGAAGAATCAGTATGGTCAGTATCTGAAGGACGTACTGGATGGCAAATATATGGACGTACTTCACTAATTATAAAAATCAAAGGAGAATTATATCATGAATATTATCGTTACCGGCGGTGCCGGATTTATCGGAAGCAACTTTATTTTCCACATGTTAAAAAAATACCCGGACTACCGTATCATCTGTCTGGACTGTCTTACCTATGCAGGTAATCTTTCTACTCTGGCACCGGTTATGGATAACCCAAACTTCCGTTTTGTAAAAGAGAGCATCACAGACCGTGAAGCAGTTTACAAGCTTTTTGAG
The DNA here is from genome assembly GCF_027662325.1 of Blautia faecis. NCBI lineage: Bacteria > Bacillati > Bacillota > Clostridia > Lachnospirales > Lachnospiraceae > Blautia > Blautia faecis. Next base: position 43,399 of record NZ_JAQDKY010000023.1, read on the forward strand.
GAAGAACATCCGGACATGGTTGTAAACTTCGCGGCTGAGAGCCACGTTGACCGTTCCATCGAGAACCCTGAGGTTTTCCTGAACACAAACATCATCGGTACTGCTGTTCTTATGGATGCCTGCCGCAAATACGGAATCAAACGTTATCATCAGGTTTCCACTGACGAGGTTTACGGTGATCTGCCACTTGACAGACCGGACCTGTTCTTCACAGAGGAAACTCCGATCCACACAAGTAGCCCATACAGTTCTTCCAAGGCGTCTGCTGACCTTCTGGTACTTGCTTACCACAGAACCTATGGACTTCCTGTATCCATCAGCCGCTGCTCCAACAACTACGGCCCATATCATTTCCCGGAAAAACTGATTCCGCTTATGATCGCCAACGCATTAAATGACAAACCACTTCCTGTTTATGGAAAAGGTGAGAATGTTCGTGACTGGCTGTATGTTGAGGATCACTGCCGCGCCATCGACCTGATCATTCACAAAGGACGTGTTGGTGAGGTTTATAATGTAGGCGGACACAACGAAATGAAAAACATCGACATCGTTAAGATCATCTGCAAAGAGCTTGGAAAACCAGAGAGCCTGATCACATACGTAACAGACCGCAAGGGTCATGACATGCGTTATGCTATTGATCCAACCAAGATCCACAACGAACTTGGCTGGCTGCCAGAAACCAAATTTGCAGACGGTATCAAAAAGACCATCCAGTGGTATCTTGACAACAAGGAATGGTGGGAGACCATTATTTCCGGAGAGTATCAGAATTACTACGAAAAAATGTACGGCAACCGCTAAGGAGGGCTGTTTTTATGAAACTGTTTGTAACAGGTGTGGCCGGTCAGCTTGGTCATGATGTAATGAACGAACTTAACAAACGCGGATACGAAGGGGTAGGCTCTGACCTTGCCCCGGAGTATAGCGGAATTCAGGATAGTACTGCTGTCACCACAATGCCTTATATTTCTGTAGACATTACAGATGCTTCCGCTGTGGAAAAAGCCATTACAGAAGCAGGCGTGGACGGCGTGGTACACTGTGCAGCCTGGACAGCTGTAGATGCAGCTGAAGATGAGGACAAACAGGAAATCGTCCGCAAAGTAAATGTTCTTGGTACTGAAAATATTGCAAAAGTCTGCAAAAAGCTGGGCATCAAAATGATGTATCTTTCCACAGACTATGTATTCGACGGTCAGGGCACCACTCCATGGGAGCCAGACTGTAAAGCCTACAAGCCTCTGAATGTTTACGGTCAGACGAAACTTGACGGAGAGCTTGCAGTTTATAACAATGTTGACAAATTTTTTATTATCCGTATTGCATGGGTATTTGGTAAAAATGGCAAGAACTTTATCAAGACCATGTTAAACGTTGCCAAAACGCATGATACCTTAAAGGTTGTCAACGACCAGATCGGTACTCCAACCTACACCTATGACCTTGCCCGCCTGATGATCGACATGATTCTCACTGACAAATACGGTTACTATCACGCAACCAATGAGGGTGGCTATATCAGCTGGTATGATTTCACTAAGGAAATCTTCCGTCAGGCTGTTGAGCTTGGACATACCGAGTATGCTGAGGATAAAGTAACAGTTCTTCCTGTTACCACCGCTGAATACGGAGTTTCCAAGGCAGCACGCCCATTTAACAGCCGCCTGGACAAAAAGAAGCTGGTAGAAAACGGATTCACCCCTCTTCCAACCTGGCAGGATGCTCTGACAAGATATTTAAAGGAAATTGAATTCTAATTTACAAAACAAAGCGCAGTCAATTTCAAAATCAATTGACTGCGTTTTCTTTATACGTCAAAAATCCCGGAGCATTATTTGCTCCAGGATTTCATAGTTTTTATTTGTTTTCTTCAGCATCCCTCTCTGATGTCTCAGAAATGGATTTCACCTATCTGTTCTTCTGATAAGGGCTGGCGCTGTTTTTTCGCTTGCTCTTGTTTTTACGTCTTTTCTGCGGTGTCCTCTTGTTCTCACCATAATAATCTTCCAGATATTCCTCAATCACATCTTCCTCGTCCACGCCATACTCATCCAGAATCTCATCAATCTCTTTATCATCCGCATCAGACAAATCATCATCTAAATCATCTTCATACTCTTCCGGGCACTTTCTGTACTGCTCCCTGGAAGGATTCTTTTTATCATCACGCTCTTTTTTCCCTCTGCGCTTTGTCTCGCTTTCAGCCTCCTCCCAGTCAGCTTCATCCCATTTCTGTCGTCTTTCTGGTACTTTCCCCTGATCCTCATCTTCCTCGTCATCGTAATCATCGTCATATTTCGGCTTATTAATGGCAAACTGGATCAACATTCCCACAAGGGCGAACCCAATGGAAAAAATAATTCCAAAAGGAATTTCCTCCATTTTTGCCAGCTTGGCAGCAGAAAAGCCACTTAAGATACCACCCAGAATACTGGTTCCCACAATGATCACTTCTCTTTCATAGCGAAGCGCCAGCATTCCGAGACCTACTCCCGCCAGAAGACAGATGAAAAAGCTGAAAGAAGTAGTCGGATGGATTATATACACAGTAAGCGTTAGCCCGATTCCTGCTCCCATAATAAAAATACCGGCCTTAAACACTGCAAAGGAAAGAATGGCAAGTACCAGTCCTACCCCGATCATTCCCACTGCATAATACACTTTTTCTCCGAATCCGATCTGATGAATGGCAAATAATCCGATTCCTGCTCCAATGAGAAATCCAAAGATCATCATCCAAAATCTTAAAAGACGGTATCCGAGTACACAGTTCATAATTCCAAACACAAGCACTACTCCAAATAAAACCATGGACAAAGTACCTGCGATCTGCATATCCCGAACTCTGTATGCAATATTCATAATATTTTTTAAAATATCAACCATATCTGTTTATACCTCTTCCTTTTAAAACATATAATAGATAGTTTTCATATTTTCCAGAATTCCATAATGATACTCTACCTGACTCATTCCATATATAGTCATATAATATCTTGCAGCCTCCTGAATGGCATCTCCGTTGATCCAGTCTGCTCTGGCCTGTTCAAAAGCTTCCTGCGATGAAAATTTAAACCTTACTACTGCAGCCCCGTTATTCAGCCTCATCTGGCAGTATGCCAGGATCTCCTGATAGTCATAACTGTCAAAGCAGCCCTGGTTCAGCACATAAAAATTCATATCTGTTGCAGAACACGCCGGAACCGTAAATTCAGCAGAGGGTGTATATGTCGTCTCATACTCCTCCGGGAACGGACACAGATAATCATACAGGATTGTCTTATGTTCTGCAAGCTGGACTGCATCGCCCTCCAGAAATTCCGGCTGGTCACCGTTGGTCGCATCAAAATAGTAATCATTTCCGTTCAAAGTGATAATGTTCCAGGCATGTCCCTCTGTACTTCCGGCAGTACTGCCTTCCACGTAAATACAGGGCACTCCAAGATATTCCAGCAGATACTGGGCAGCCCCTGCATATCCGGCACACACTGCCTGCCTCCTCCAAAAGATTCCTGCCATGCTCTGGTCGTCCTCAGATTCCTGATATTCGGCAGTATCGATCAGATAAGTATAAACTGCTTTCGCCTTTTCATAATCATCCGCCCCCTCTGAGACCAATGCACTTACCTCCTGACAGGCATTGTCAGCAGCTGCCTGTATCTCCTGGATTTCCTCATCCGTATAACTGTAACCAGGAGAAAACATACAATAATTGGCATTTGAGAAGGTTGTTTTATATACCTGCTTCCGGTTATGCACCCAGAACAGCTCCGGATGATCCATAAGCACCGCATGGTAAACCCTATTTACAGTGTCATCCTCATAGATCGTAAGGTAAAATTCTTTCTCTTTTGCCCGGATTCCTTCTATTATTTCCCGATAGCCCCGCTGTTCTTCTTCATTCAGCTGACCAAAATAGTATTCCTGGCGCAGTCCCTGTGTGTCGGTATCTTCCACCTCCTGTTTCCGCAGTTCCCGGACTTCTTTCGGCTCTCCGGAAAAAATCTCCGGAGCGTTATCCAGAATTTCCTCTCCTACCTTCACAAACAAATCGTCCGGCTCATACTGCTGTTGATAAACATAGATTCCCAGGGAAATTGCCGCTGCAAACAGAAGAATAAAAATAAATTTCCATGGTTTTCTTTTTCTCATTCAGCCTCCTTATCCAAGCTGCCGGATCCGTTCCAGAATATCTCTGGTGTTTTCCCGGAATAAAAGCTCCTTATTGTAGCGGTAATATCTTTCACAGGAATATTCCTGAAGAAAAGCCACTGCAGGACTGCTGGTATTCAGTTCTGTAATAAATACCACCAGTTCCTGTCCGCCCGCAAAAGCACTCTCCATAAAATCAAAAGCATATTCAAGCTGCCTTGATGCCTTGTCAAAATCATTGTCATATCCTTCTTTTTCCGCATTAAACCAGCCTCTGAGAAGGGAAAAAGCAGACTCGCCATCCTGTACATTCTCTTTCTTCAGATCCATCACATATTTTTCCAGGGTATCCAGAACCTGCTGGTCATGATGGAGGTCCTCCCTGGACAAAAGCCCTGCTTTCTTCTTTGCCAATGAGTCTGACTGGAAGCGGTTCTTTACATCCTCCAGATAAACCAACGGCTGCTCCTTCTGCGCTCCCATAAGAGGCTCTTTCGCCTCTTTTAGAACACCAAAAATGCTGGCAAGCTTCTCTTCTTCTTCCTGCACCTTTCCAAAGACTTTGTTCAGTCTGGAAAGAAGAAGTCCGGTGACACTCAGCTTTTCATCAAAGGAAGCATGTGCCGCCTTTTTTACCAGAATATCATCAATATGGCCGCTTAAAACCTCATCGATCTGATAATCCGTACGGTACTTGTAGAAAAGTTCCAGATAGCTGGCGAAATCTCTTGCAATCTGCGGATGCTGGATATACTGGACTACCACGTCCTTATCCACGGTTTTCTCCAGTTTTTCATATACCTGTATCAATTTGGACAAATCTTCCCATCCTCTTGGTGTAGCAAAATTTCTGCCATCCACAGTGCTCTCCATCTTGTAAAAATTAGCCGGTCTTGTATTCAGATAGGAAATCACTGCAGGATGAACGCCTTTTGCGTAAGCATACTCTCTCCATGCGTCAAAATCCGGCTCCACCTGGATTTTCTTCACACGGTCCATAGTCACCACATCAAATTCACGGACCGATTTATTGTACTCCGGCGGATTCCCGGCAGCTACGATCAGCCAGCCTTCCGGAATCTTGTGGCTTCCAAAGGTTTTACACTGAAGAAACTGCAGCATGGCAGGTGCCAGTGTCTCGGAAACACAATTGATCTCATCAATAAACAAAATCCCCTCTCGAAGGCCGGATTCCTGGATTTTCTCATAGATAGATGCTACGATCTCGCTCATGGTATATTCTGTAACTGCCATCTCTTTTCCGTCAAAATTCTTTCTGGAAATAAAAGGAAGTCCGATTGCACTCTGTCTGGTATGGTGGGTAATGGTGTAAGAAACCAGTCCCACCTTACATTCCCGGGAAATCTGCTCCATGATCTGTGTCTTGCCGATTCCAGGGGCGCCAATAAGAAAAACAGGGCGCTGGGCCATAACCGGGATTTCATACTCCCCGTATTCATTTTTCAAAAGGTAAGCTTCTATTGTATTGCGTATTTCTTCCTTCGCTCGCTTGATGTTCATAATATTATATTCTCCTCGTCTTTACAGATTGGCTCTAATCTACATATCCTGCTTTACATGAGATCTGACACAGAAAGACTTTTTAAACAGACTCCAGGTCCTCTTCATCAAGGATCAGCCTGATCGCCCATGGCGGCACATCAATGTCCTGGTAATCCTCCTTCATAAATACAAAAGCAGTCTCATAAGGAGGCATTTTTGCCGGATAAATTCCATAACCATCTGTAAAATAAATCAGTCCCCGAAGTTTTGTAAACTTCTTCGCTCTCATAAGCTGTTCCACATAGGCAAAAGCAGGGCGAAAATCTGTGCCGCCCCCTCCTTTCACTGTGAAATGGGACATATATTCCTTCAACTGCATGGCATTTTCAATCACCACATCAGACTGGATTTTCTCGTCACACTGAAGAATGTGTACGTGAATCCGCCTGAAAAAGCTCTCAGATTCACTGAGCACACTGTAGGTTTCCTCCAGAAACTTCCGGACAAGCTCTCCTTTACAGGACATGGAAGTGTCAATAACGATCACAAAATCTTCCACCTTCCGCTCTTCTTTCGTTTCTAAGGGCTCGATCAGCGGCATATTGCCATACAGATTCATTCCATAATTGTAAAATATATAATCGAAAGTGTCCATATCAACTTTCATTTCTTCTTTCAAAACAGAAAATTTCCGCAGAAATTCTTTATAATCATAGCGATTTTGATTCTGGGCACGCAGCTGGTCTACCAGAGTTTCTCCGCCTTCTCCCGCTTCTTTTGAAAAAGTTTCCATCTCTGTCTGCATGCGGTTGCGGATGTCGTCCCAGTTCTTTTTCCGCTGGGACATCTGAGGACTGTTTGGATGGTTTTCATACCACTTACCATGGTCATCCTGAGTAAACTCACGGCGCAGCTCCTGCATTTTATTTTCCGGCAAATGAAGAGTCTGAAGCCTTCGGTAAATTCTCTGAGCCGTCATTACCTTTCCCTCTTCCAGTATCAGCTTCAACGCCTGCCTCTTCACCATAGATGCCGGCTGATGCACACATTTCAGATAAAGCCCGTCAATGATATTTTCCACTGTAATGTCACATGCAAGATTCCAGTACTGGACATCCACAGCAGGATTTCCTTCTTCATCCTTCTCTGGAAAACAGTGGAGAAAAATGCAGTGTAAAAGGCTGTGAAGATAGATTCGATTCACCTTTTCCTGGCTTCTCCTGAACTGTTCCATCAGTTCTTCCGGCTGATAGTACAGGACAGTTCCATCCGTTCCAACAGGATGAACGCCCATATCTCCCTGAAAGAAAAGTGCTGACAATGCGCAGTCCATAAAGCGCATATTCAGGTACAACTGGTTTCTGGCACTGGACAAAATATCCTGGCAGATGCTTTCTGCCGCCAACGCACGATCCCAGGCGTCATGTACCGGATTTACCTTGTACAAAGTATTTTGCCCATATGTCGGACTTATCTGGTAAGCAGCTTTTCCCCCCTGCGCTTTATATAACGAATCTTCCTCATGTAATGAATTCAATTTTTTCTCTTCTGAACCACTCATAGTTCAAAACTTCTCCTTTTCGATGGAAAATGCAGTCTCTGGTACTCCATAAGCATACTTAAAATCTCCGGAGATTTCACTTTGTCTGCCAGATTTACCAGACCTGTAAACAGTTCTTTCTGCCCAGGTTCCAGGGGATACGTGTGAAGAAGCCATTCCAGCTCTTCTCCTCTTTTCTGACGGATAAAATCAGAAGCAATCTGTTCTATATGCTCCTTCAGGTACTGCTCGTACTGTATTTTCGCCTGTTCTGTCAGCCCTGTCGGCCAGTTCAGTCTGCCATATACCATTTCTCTCAGGAAATCTGATGATTCCTGGGCTCTCGCCATCTCAAAACGCTTGTCATACTCCAGAAAATGAAATACTTTTCCCTGAAAGCAGTTTCTGTAATACAGACCGCTTCCATGCACCTCAGTCATCAATATCCTGGCAGGAGTATTTTCCACACCTTCCTCATAATATTCCGGAAACCAAAGCATGGCTTCCACTTTTCCATATAAATGTACCCGCAGCTCCTCCCCAACTTCTGAAAGGATCTCTTTCAGCCCGGATTGTTCATCATTCATCAAAACTTCCATTCTTCGGATCCTGTGGCACCCTGTAAAAGCTCCACTTCCAAGATCAGTAAAATCACTGGAAAACCATAGCTCTTCCAGATTCCGACAGTTATAAAAACCGTAACGGCCTATTTTCTGAACTCCCAAGGGAATCCGTATGACCTGACAGCTTTTCCCGGAAAAAAGATATTCAGCCAGTTCTGTGACCGGTACTCCGTCGATCTGTTCCGGAATTTCCACAATCTGGGGATCCCCATCAATTTCCATTACTGCAGCATGATCTTCCTTAATATCAAAGGTAAAACCGCTGTCTGTATGCTTTTTCATTTCATACACTCCTGTATATGTGCCTGTAAAAAAGGCTTGCTATTTTTTCTCATTAATATTAAACTTAATCTATTGCAGTGTTAAAACAGTACTGATGTTCACACTCTATATAATATCGGAGGAATTTCCATGAGCATTAAAATACCGATTGAAACCTCAGCACGGCATATTCATGTTTCCCAGGAGGATTTCCAACTCCTGTTTGGAGAGGATGCCCAGCTTCATTACATAAAGGAATTAAGCCAGCCTGGACAGTATCTCTGCCAGGAACGTCTTACCGTAAAGGGGCCTAAAGGTGAGTATCAGAATATGGCCATTCTAGGTCCTTTTCGTAAAGAAACCCAGATTGAGCTTTCCCTTACAGATACCCGCAAGATCGGTCTTCCCGGTCTTATCCGCCAGTCTGGTGATACTGTCGGCTCCCCTGGCTGCACTCTCATCGGACCCAAGGGCGAACTTATCCTTGCTCACGGTGTCATTGTTGCCAAACGTCACATTCACATGACTCCGGCAGATGCTGTTACTTTGAAGGTCAAAGATAATGACGAAGTTTTTGTCCTGACCAAAAGCTTCGGCCGCGCTCTTATTTATGCAGATGTGGTAGTACGTGTAGACTGGAGTTACCGCCTTGCCATGCACGTAGATACCGATGAGGCCAATGCTTTTTCCAATGAAAAAGAGCCTTATGGGGTAATCGTAAAATTCTTTGATGATAACTATAATACAGATAAATGGATTGAAGACGTATTGTCCGGTATTAACCGCTAAATGTCAGGGCATACTCTGTGACTCCATTTTATTATTGTTCACTGGTGACATTCCGCAAGGTGTTTTTTGTGAACAGAGTGAACAGTAATTCCATTTTCTTGCAGCAGCATATGCCAGTCACAGCCTCCCGGAGCCTGTCTGAAAATCAATTCTGTAATCTGTTCACTCAGTCTATACAAATGAAAAGTGCTTCCTGCCCGAATCCGGGTGTGGAAGCACTTTTGCGTCACTGAATTCCAATTGTCGCCGCCAACAGCTCCTGAAGAGAATTGGTAACCATAATTCTGGAAAAATCTACTGTCTGGGCTTTATTAACTCCCGCAGTACCTGCTGCCTCATTACTGCCAGCTTCCATCTCTGCGGCATCTCCGTATGTCACCTGACTAAATACACTTACATGCTGTCCTGCATCAAACAGTTCCTGAAGGCTGTTTGCGACATAGAGGCTTCCCGGTGAAACAGTTCCGTCTCCGGAAGCATCTATGGTAACCGTATCCATATCTCCTGTTGTAACAAGGTTCGCCTTGATCAGATCCTGAAGGTTATTGGATACGTCAATTCCTGTGATATACTGGGTATTGGCTATAGTTTTACCACTCTGTCTCATTTCCTCTACCTGCTGTGCGTTCGGATAGAAGGATGGCTGACGGATGTAACGAAAGCTTGCACTATAAGCCTCTCCTACTGTAACACCATTCTTGCTGGAAGAACAATGTACGACGATCCAGTCTCCTGCGTCAGTTTTTCCACAGATAATACCAACATGGTTGGCACTTCCTGCTTCTGGTCCTCTCTGAAAAACCAGGTCACCTGGCTGGGCATCCGCCTCACTTACCACGTTCGCTCTGCCCCACTGGTCTGAGGTACCGCTTCCTACAGCTGCGATCATAGCCTGATTCTCATAGCCATTGATCACTGCCCAGGTAACAAAACCGCTGCAGTCAAGGCCATAAGCACGTAAAGTACCGGTACTCTGACTTCCCTCTGCGCTTACCTGCTGTACTGCGCCCCAGCTTGGATCCATTCCGATCACAGTAGACTTGCCGCCCCAGAAATACCCTACCTTACCAACCAGTGAATAAGCAGCTGCAATTACGTTTACACGCTCTTCTGAAACGTCATCGCCAACACTCTGTCTTACAAAGCCCTTGGCTGCTGTAACGGTTGCACAAAGAAGCTTGCAGTCTGTTTCAAGATATTTCTTCAAAATCCCCCTCTCATCCTTGGGGATCTTATTCTCTTTAATGTAATGGTTAATATGGTAATTTCCATATGTAACTCTGTTAGAATTACTTTCGTCCTTCACAACAGGATTCATCCTGGCAAAAATAGCTGCCAGATCATCCTTACAGGAAGAATCCAGCGTAAAAGAAGTGGCACCATCAAGGCTCTTCTCATAGACATATATGGCAAGTATATCCTGCCAGTTGCGTACAAGAAGGGTATCTGCGGATGTGGTAACACCACCTTCGGAATCAGATACATCTGTCAGTTGATTGGCAGCTTTATACTCTGTCTCAATCTGCTCCATAACATCTGCAAAATCATCAGAAAATGACAGCTGATAGTTCTCCTGCAGGCTGTTCAGATAAAATTCCTTGCCTGCATGAAGATTAGATGCATAGTAGACTGGGGTTCCATTAAGTGCCTGCGTTGTGGTGCTGTCAATCTTATCTGCATCTTTATCGTCTGCTGCCCCGGACAGCTGGCTGATCGTCTTCTCCATATCGATAAGAAGCTTGTAATTAGTAACAGCAGCCTTCTCCTGGTCTGAAAAGCTGTTATAGGTCTTTCTCAGGGCTTTGACTTTTTTCTTCTTTTTCTTATCTAATTCCTGCTTGAAGGTTTTATCAATGTCTTTGATCAGGGCACTTACCTTCTGCTGGCTCTCTGCTGAAAGTCCAGGAGTCACAGTGGGGGTCACCTCAGGTGCAGCACTAGGCTCTGGTGTCACTGTGGGGGTATCGTCCGGCGTTGCACTAGCTTCTGGTGTCACGCTTGGTTCTGGTGTCGCACTTGGTTCTGGTGTCAACTCAGGTGTATGATCTGGCGTCACACTTGGAGCCGGTGTCACTGTAGGTGTATGATCTGGTGTTTCACTTGGAGCCGGTGTCTCTGTAGGTATATGATCTGGTGTAGTAGGCTCTGATGGGATCTGTGTAGGCTCAGCTGGTGTTTCTGTGGGCTCTGATGGCGTCTGTACAGACTCTGCTGGTACCTGTGCCGGCTCTGACGTTGTCTCCGGAGGTGCGGAAGGCGTCTCTGCCGATGCCTGCTCTGATGAAATCGGCTCTGCTGCCGCTTCCCGGGCAGCTGTTTCTGTTTCTGACAAGGCTGTCTCTTCTGAGGCAAAAACACTGGCCGTTCCTGTAAAGGATATCGCAGCTGCCATAGTAATACATAAACATTTTGTCAGATATTTATTTTTCATATTCAAAAGATGCTCCCTTCTATTCATGAACATCCCTTTACTCCCCTATATAAAGGTATGCATTCTTACCTTAAAGACAGTTCGCATTAAGTATTAACATGCATTATTGTAGCATACTAACCCTTCTAAATCAACTATCCTCAAAATATACAGACGTATTTTCGTGATTTTTCATTTTTCTTCACAATTTCTGTACAGATTTAAGTGAAAGCGTTTCCCACTTGCTAAATACCGTTTTTATCGCAGCAGCGAATAATTCATTTTTTCTGCTGTACAAAAAAATACCAGTCCCGGTACTCACAGACAAGCTGCTGTGATCTCCCGGCACTGGCTCTTCCCATTATCAGCATGCAGCCGGAATCAGAATATCCTCTCTGCCAAACTGCTTCGCAGCCAGCTGCAGGATTCCATGAATAACCTGTGAACAGATTCTGAGAATATACTGAACATCCTCTGCAATATTACGCTCCTTAAGAAGATATCTTTCATGGGCATTTCCAATATACTCCACCAGTTCCCTGAAGCTTCCGAAATTCACTGGAAGAATGACCATACGATCTGCTGCCCCACTCTCTATGTAGCGCTTCAGATGGTTCTTAAGATGCTTCTCGTATTTATTATGCTCGTACAGATTCCCGGTAAAGTTCTTATTATGGGGAAAAGTAAAATAATCTGCCATATAATGCATCACTTCGCCAAACCTGCGCCAGTAAACGCGCTCCTTGCTTTCTTTGGGATCATTGTCAATAAGAGCTTTCATCTTACCCTGGATTTCTTCGAAGGTGCCGAAATATTCATGCTTCTTTGTAAGAAAAGATGGCTTAATATCCGGAAGAATGCTTCCAAGGCAGAACGCCTTTCTGTGGGACTGCAGACTCTTAGTGGCAGGCATCTGGTCTGCCAGATATCTGGCTACCAGTATATGGGATTTTTTACGCAACCGCTTCCTCTTCTTTCCTGTTCTTATCCATTGTAACAGATAAAAAACAATAAACTGTAAAAAGCTTTTGTATCTGCTTTTCAAATCATCGTTATCACAACTTAATATAGCAGAATCTCTGTCAAATTTCAAATAAACATTTTCTGATTTTCTGTAAAATATTTTCCAATATATCGTTAAATTGCACAATTATATCCTGCGTGTAAGCCGGTCTTGTTTTTTTTCGTCATATATTGTATTATTAGGTTACTGTACAGCTGAAAATCATGCAGACCCATGATTTCTGTACATTGCAAAGTGTGTTGCTGGTCACAAAGTGAACCGTAACATGATCCAAAAAATGAAATGCTGCCAGCGAACAGTAATGAAATACACTGGCATCATGAAATCGTTACATAAAGGAGGAATTATATGCCTGGCCATAAACCACGGACGAATAAAGGGCTGGCTATAGCTGCTGTTCTTATGTGTCTTGCATGCGGAGTTTCTTTTACCCAGTCTTCCGCTTCGCACTCACCCATTACAGATACCCAGACCCCAGACATGTTCGTAGCTGGAAATACAGATGATTCCCAGATTCAATCTGATGGTGCGGCAGCTGAAAATACCGATGCAGGAGAGGAGAACACACCGGAGGATGTCATTCCCACCGAAGCGCCTGCTGCAGATACCCCGGCACCTGATACCCTTTCAGGTTCAGACACTTCTTTTGAGGTCTCTCCGGAAGCTTCCCAAGGGGCGTGGACACCAGTTGACAGCAACTGGTATTTTCTGGTAAACGGAGAAGGTTATAAAGGCTGGCTCACAGATACAGACGGACACCGCTATTACTTCAATGACAAAGGCGTTATGCAGACCGGATGGCTTGAGCTTGATGGCAAGCGCTACTACCTCAATGCAGATGGAGTTCTTCAGACTGGTGACGTGACAATAGACGGCGAAATTTATCACTTTGGCGCTGACGGTGCACAACAGGGTGAACCGACGACGCCAGATGATAGTTCCAATCAGGATCTTGTATTCTACATGAATACTACATCAGATTCTTCGAATGCTGACAATCTCACAGCTTCTGCGACAGGTGCTTCCACACCGGCTGCAGAAGCTGATATTTCTTCTGATCGAAATGAAGATTCCAGGAAAGCTTCTTCCGAAGTCGATGAGACTTCTGAAGCCTCTTCTGCAGCATCAGAAGTCTCCCCTGTACCGGAAGCCTCCGTTACTTCGGAACCGACTGTCTCTCCGGAGCCAAAGGGGATGATTGCCCTCACCTTTGATGATGGACCCAGTGATTTTACAGACCGTCTTTTGGATTGTCTGGAAGCAAACAATGTAAAAGCTACTTTTTTCCTGGCAGGTCAGGAAGTGGAATATTTTCAGGAACCTGTAAAGCGTATGGAGGAGCTTGGATGCGAGATTGGAAACCACTCTTATGATCACCCGGATCTCACCACGCTTTCCGCCGATAATGCTGCAAGTCAGCTTTCCCGCACAGATCAGCTGATCCAGGATCTCACAGGGCACATTGCCACTGTTGTGCGCCCCCCTTATGGTTCTTACAATGACACCGTAGCAGAGACTGCAGCAAGGCCTCTGATTTTGTGGTCTGTGGATACTCTGGACTGGGAAACACAGAATGCAGATTCCACAGTACAGAATGTAATGGACAACGCCAGTGATGGACAGATTATTTTAATGCATGATATTTTCAAAGAATCTGTGGATGCTGCTGAAATTTTTATTCCGCAGCTGCTGCAGGAGGGCTATCAGCTGGTAACAGTAAGCGAGCTGGCTGCTGCAAAGGGAATTACATTGGAAAACGGAACCGCTTATGGATCGTTTTGATTTGGCGTGTCCCAAGTTCAAACGCCTTATCGTGCAAGCACGAACGGCTTTTTGACCTTTTGACACTGGTATCATAATATAGCACTACATAAAAACCAGAGTATCGTTTTCAGGAAATCAGCAACTATACTCTGGTTTTTTCTATATATTTTTTCAAACACGCAAAAAAAGGAACTGCCATCATGACAATTCCTCTTTTATACTTATTCAGTTTTCTCTTCCAGAAGGCTGCTGTGAACATACGCCTCAGAGCCTTCATAGTCAATCTGGATCCAGTCTCCGCTCTCACCTTTCTTGACTACTTCTGTCCCAGCGGACAATCCACCAATCACTTCTGCATCACTGCTGGCTGCTGCACGGACATTACAATCCTCTGTCACTACCAGCGTAGTTCCATCGGCTGTCTCTGCAGATCCTGTGACATCCTCACCAAGACCATCAAGGAAAGCAGCAAGTGCAGGATCTGCAGTCTGTGCATCCTCATACTGCTTCTGTACCTTGGCCTTCAGCTCCTTCACGTCGTCATCCTGACGCAAAGAAACTTCATATTTCGTTATCTCGTCGCTGTCATCGTGAGCAGCGCCGTCAATCTTCCAGTTCCCGTCTGTGTCCTTTACCACATAGAACTCAGCAAGCGCAGGTACCTTTGTATCAATCCCCTGACAGATGTAGTAAAAACAGGAATATACTACATAGGAATCGTCATCAAGCCCCTTTTTCGTGTAGATATCACCAGCTTCATACCCTTCAATGTACTTGGCATTGGTAATCTTAGACTCGTCTGCCGGTGCAAGATTATCTACCAAAGTACGCAATGTGGTAATATCTTTATCCCCCAGAGCTGTGTAATAGCTCTTGATCAATGAAGTAATCTCTTCATTAGCTTTTTCCATGGGATTGGCGTCTTTCTTCCCGTCAGTCTCCCCATCATTTGCCGGAGAAGAAGGAACATTTCCCTGGTCGTTGTCTGCTGTTACCTGCTCATCGGTTGTATCCTTGCTGGAATCGCCCTTCCCGCTTCCCATAAATGCACGGATACCGAAAAACAGGACAACCACGATTAACAGAATCGCTCCGCCAAGCATAAAATAGCGAAGGTTATCTGATAACCATTCTCTGAAATTATCCAAGTTCTTGTCCTCCTTAATACAACGCACCGGAACGCCCGATCGTTCCAGGCAATACACCTGAAGGGAATCGAACCCCCGCACATGGTACCGGAAACCACTGCTCTATCCACTGAGCTACAGGTGCATAAATTCGAAAGCTGCATTATCATTAGTTACTGTCTAACATTTAAACAGCAACCTCATATACAACCACTTCGACTAAAAAATTATAGCACAATATCGACTGGATGTAAAGTTTTTTCTTTTGACGGAATAGTTATGTCAGTTTTGAAAAAGGGGCTGTCGGGAAATAGACAGCCCCGCCCTCATCCGGGCAAAATCTCCCACAAATTGTGACGCACATCTTGCAGAAAGCCTTTTTCAAACACGCTCTAGTACTCCATTTTTACTCCATTTTCGTAATAAATAGCTTGAAATTATAATAATTTACGTGAAATACACCACTCTCTCAACCCTTGGAAATACTGGAAAAATCAGGTGTTCCGTAGAGGTCGTATGGGGTGCTCTGATATACGTAATAATTACATTTATTTGCACCCATCTGGTTACAATAAATCCAGTAAAATCAAGGGATTCCAAGGCTCTACGCCATATCATTTTTCTGTACTACCCCATTTTTACCCCACGGTATCACCCACAAAATTTAATAACTTTTTCATTACTAGCTAAATTTATCTCAGCTGCCGGATCCGGGAGATCAATTGAATCTTCAAGAAGTTGCATATCATTCACTTTTTTATGCTCCATAACCGCAGTATATAAATCCATTGTCATCTGAAGAGAAGCATGGCCAAGATAGGCTTGCACTGTTTTTGGTACAATTCCAGCTTCAAAACATCTAGTAGCAAATGTATGTCTGAAGCAGTGTCCTGAAAAAGTTTCCATCAAATCCAACGGATCCCTCATCAGATTCACTTCCTGCACGATTCTTTCAATTGCATCGCAATATAATTGTGCATTTAATGGAGTCCCGAGCTTCGTAGTAAACAGGAAATCAGGAAATTCCAAATTCTTCCTACAAGTTTTCGCCATTACAATTTTATGCTGAATAATCTGTTTTTCTAATGCTTTACGGCAATATGAATTAATTGGAACTGTCCTTATACTTGTTTCTGTCTTTGGTGGTCCCAGATGGAACGTCTTACACTCATCACCCTCCAGTTTCTGATACAACAACGTACGCTTCACATGAATAACATTATTTTTCCAATCAATATCATCTTCCGTAAGCGCATACAATTCTCCTGGACGTAAACCAGTATTTACAGCAACTACAAACATATTATTATAGAATGTACCGGCGGCACATTCAAAAAAGTCTGTCTGATCCTCTTTGCTGAGCGCCTTAATCTCATTCTGTGGCTTATTCTTTGGCAATCTTACACCTTTTGCTGGATTACGGATAAGGAACTGATCTTCCATTGCTCTATTAAGCATATCAATAAGAAGAACCTTTACTTTGTTCAAAGACTCATACTGATATCCTTTTTTTGACATATTATTCACCAAATCTGTAATCATCAATTTGGTGATATTTACTAAACGAGTTTTTCCAAGAACTGGTGAAATCAACCTTTTATACATTGAATTGTATGTAGTTTTTGTGCTGAGACGGACAACAGGTTCTTTATAAACCCGCATCCATTTTTCGTACCACTCATCCAATGTTATTTTTTCATCAACAATATTTGACAGCTTTTGTTCGTTTAGTTCCGCCTCTGCCAGCTTAGCTTTTACTTCTTTCACCGTTGTACCATAGACGGATCTTCTGTCGCCGAAACGGTCTACATACCTTCCATGATACACCCCGTTTTTTCTTTGTGTAATGCCTTTTCCCAATTCCTTTCCTTTTAAATTTTTTCCCATTCTTTCACCTCTTATTAACTAGAGGTGCGTAAATGTTATTTTTTATAGCACTAATCTTATCACACACCTCCGTTTCCTGCAATCATAAATAAACAGTTTCATCTAAATATGATTCCAGTCTGTTTTTTTTGATAAGCGCTTTCTTACCATTGAAAAGCACAAAATTGCAGCAAGGTTCTTTTATCATATCGCGCAGTTTGTTTTTACCAATGTTGAAATATTCAGCAGCCTCATCAATCGTCAACAAATATTTCTCAGACATAATAATCACCTCCCAAATCAAAAAAGCACCCAAAAATCAACGTTTTCGTGATTTTTGGGTGCAATTGCACACACTACCGTTATTTCCATCCATCCCGAACCAAATCGGAATAAGAGTTTATGCAGCGTCTGCTGCCAAATACCATTTTTATAATATCATCCATGAAACTATGTGTCAATTTCATCACAGTTTCAAATATGTAGCATTAAAGTTTTATTATTATCGCTTAATTATCATAAAAAGTTATAAACTCAACATTTACGCTACCTCCAGCGTATTTATTGAAACCTCATATGCAATTCGCTTCTGAGTTTCATTTTCCTCGATCCGTTTTTTGTACTCCCGGCTTTGGATTCTGCCCCAGACCATCACACGGGTTCCCACCTTAAGATCAGCCGCATAGCGGGCGGTACTCCCCCAACAAATGCAGGGTATGTAATCTGATTTTCCAAAAGACCGGTTCACAGCCAGAAGCAGATCCGTAATTTCTTTTTTCAGAGGGGTTTTTCGGTAAACTGTAGGTTTACAGATTGTACCTTCCAGAAGAATTCGATTTGTGTAATCCGTCTTAGAGTCATTTACCTCTACAAATTTCACTTCCCTGGCAAATACATAAAGCTCTAATCGAGTATGGTTTTCTTCACGTAGATTATGTGAATGAAATTCCCCATAAATTTCCGCAAATTCACCAACGCGGCTCTTCGTAATATCTGCAATTTGTTCCGATATCAACACCGGAATTGTATCTACAGAATCGCTGAGGCGCTTAACCTGAAGCTCCGCCTTATAAAAGCATTCTCCACAAATCTTATGACTAAATGTAAAATCCATTGCAATCTTACCAGTGATAACAACCTGGTTGTCGTCAAACATTATATAGGCCATAGTATCTTTATCCTTTCTCTCTTTTGTTTACCATTTTATGCGGCGTTCTCCATCAAATCCTCTTCCAGGATATCCGCAAGCAACTTTCCAGTGAATCCAAATCCATTCACTTTTACTTTCTTTTTCCGCAAATCTTCGATTTCTTTTTTCCGAAGATCCCGGCTCTTTAGCGAAAGAATCTTATCTTCTTTATTGAGCTTACGTGTAAGCTGCTTCTGCCACTTCACCAAAAATTTTTTTGCTTCCTCAATGTCAGGATTTTGACGGTCAAAATAAGTACGCTTCTGGCGTACTGTTCCATCAGGTTCCACTTCCAATGTATAATAGGGTTTCTCTGGAGTATCTGTTTTTCGTAGAAACAAAAGATAGGATTCCTGTTTTGCCATACGGTCAAAATAAGTTTCCTTTCCAGTAATGCAATGCTTTAGTTCATTTCCCTCTGCCAAAATATCTTTTACATTTCGCGGTGCTACAATCTGATACTTTTGATCTTTATATTCATATTTTTTCAGACTTTCGCAAACCGCTTCTATTGTAGGAAACTTTTCCACGACCTCATCTGCTTTCAAATCCATTTCTTTATCTCTCAGCATTTGGATCACTTCATTATGCCGCAGTTCCAGCTTTCGTACCCGATATACAATGGAATCCTTTATATTCAGGTCAAGTTCTTCAGCCATATCAAGATAATCCTTCCATGTACCCAGAAGATCTCTTGGCGTTTTTTCACTTTGGCTCGCCTGCTTTTTCAAATAATTTCTAATCTGCTCCGGATTCATTCGATCCAGTATGAACAATAACTCTGTTGGATCAATCTTGTATTTTGAGAACCAGGCAATCACATCATCTCTGATCATCTTTCCCAATCCCTTTTCAAAAACCAGCCATTGAAGGAATACAATTCCCCCCTTATTATCTCGAAGTCGATTTAACCGAAACTTATCAATACCCAGCGCATGGCTTAAAGAATTGGATTCTTTAAAATAAACAGATTGATCTGTTATTATCATTTCATTTACCAAATGATTCAGGCCTGCCTTAGCCAGCTGTTCCCAATAGGGATATTCTTTTAGTTTTTTAAAATAAGTTACCGGCTCTACTTTTTCACTTTTCTTAGCCAATTCATAAAATCCGCTTCTCTTAAATTGTTCATTATGAATTCCATAAAGAGACTTTTTATAAATACGTCCCCAATAGCGTGGCTCATATTGTCGATAATATAGATTGCCTGTACGTAATTCTCCCTGAATCCATCTTCGCTCTTCCGTCTTGTGACAGTATCCCCAATAAAACTCCTTTTCATTAAGGTCCTCGTCATAAACAAATCTGCGTTGCTCCCACCAGATATATATTGGCTTTGTGTAAGCAATCATATCATACTTCACATATGCTCTGAATTCACGCACAATCAAGCCATCACCACAGGTTTGTAACAGGTATGCGCTTTCCGTTTCCGTCATCACCGTTCTCTGTCTTCCAATTGGTTTGTATTGAATTTTATGACTGCAGTTAGGGCATATGCCCTTCTTATTATATTTCGGATCTTTTATAGGGACATTTCTTTCACACCACGTACAGTAACCAGTATCTGCCTTTTTCTTTTTGGAGTATTGATAAAAAATATAGTTTTCTGTGATCCCTACCTTTTTCATCCATTTATCCCAGTCTTTTGGTGTTTCTTTTACACAGTTCATCACCTTGTCCCATTCCCGCGTAATCTTCCGATTTTTTTGTATTCTTGTTCTTCTCCGCACCTGCTCTTCAAATTCCCAAATACTATCATATATTTCATTTTCCTTACAGTTTTCTTCTACTGTTTTCCGGATTATTTCCAGGCTTTTTAAGTCGCACCATGCATGATGTTTCTTTACCCCATTTGGGTATTCGATTTTATCCAGCATTTTATTTGTCCAGCTCTTTAGCCGATAATCGTACCCTATGAAACAATCTTTTTTCTTATCAATGAACAACGTATACAAAGGGCGTCTTCCACCTGCTGCTAAAATTTCTGTAAAGAAAAATCCAATCTTTACAATGTTTTCTTCCTCTTCCGCGCGTATAAGCATGCCAACCGGGTATGTCATTTTTTCATAGGGCATATTTCCAATAATCGGGACATCGTTTTCTGCCACTTGTACCATTTCATCTGTTGCTTCCAATATTTTCATTTTTTTTAACTTTTGTTTTTCCATTTAATTCGAATTCGTCCTTTCTGAAGTTATTATATAAATTTAGGGTTAGCTGCTCAGCCTCATCCTTATGCGCATTTGCCGTAACCCACTCCTGTTGCAAAGCTTCAATCTGTTCGACAGAAAGTCTCTTCTTCATAAATCTTTGTTCTGTATCATTCAGAGACTCCCAGCCCTTTTTCACAATCTTTCTTTTTGTCTGCTCCAGGCGTTTCTCTTTTCGTTTCTGTTTCCACTTCTTATTCGCTTTCGCAAAGTCTGCTTCATAGCTAACATTTATTCCTGCTTTCTCATCTTGAAGATCCTGTACTTTATCGCAAATCAAGCGTGCTGCGACCCTAACATTCAGAATTTCCACCTTCAAATCTGGATCATACAACGCCTGCATAGAATAGCCATTGAACCATTCTTTTCTAAAAATATCCTCCCGGTTTCTTTTTGCAATTTCCTCACAGATATCGACCGAAACCTTGCTCTGCAGAAATTTTTTTCCCCTTGTGATCGTCACTACAGGTTCACCAGCAAAAAAGGTATCGTCTTTTCGAATGGTAGATACCTTTATATCGTAGTAGATATTCCCGCTTTTTTCAGAAAGAGTTCTGCCTTTCAACGTGCAGTAATCGCCAGGTTCACATCTACACCTCATTGGATCATAGTTTAGGCTCCATTCCTGCTTCTCGTA